>CAUFVC010000069.1:0-9367 GCA_959029275.1 uncultured Eubacteriales bacterium
CTGCACAAATATGCGCTATAGAATTGCAACCTTTAATGGTTTTACCAGTTGTAGCTCCATAATAAACTTGGTGATCATCACAGACGCATTGACTACCGCCTGATCCATGTCGTGCTGGATATTCTCGTGCCAGTTCTCGATGGAAGCCGTCTCCATATAGATGCCGTTAATCTGTTCGATATGCTCCTCCATATACTGCAGGAACGTTCTCTCAAAATCCTTGGGGTCTGTGAACGCCTCCGTGTCTGTAAACCGAATATCCTTCAACTCTCCAATGTGCTCTTTCACCTCATCCATGATGACATTGTATGCATATGGAATCTCATATTTCAAATCATCAAGCAACTGTTCATAACGAACATGCTTGCGCAAATCCTTATTAAAAATGTTGTGGGACAATGTGCAGGAGTCCGCGATATAATGGGTCAGCAATCCGATGATCATGGAGATCCGGTATCGCCGGTTCACCAAAAAATTGCGGGTCAAAAGCCTTTGGAATTCTTTTACATAATGATGTGCTACAATCGACGGCGTATGAAGCTGTGCCCTGCGAAAAGGGTGGATATCCGGTAAAACCGCGCCAAAGTGCAGCCATCCTCTATGAATGCTGATTCCCATCAAATCCTCCAGCACGTCCGCCGTCCGATCCGCAATCAGAATATGACTTTTTAATTTCAATCCATAGCCTTCCTTCCATCCATATTCAATTCTACGTCTATTAGTATACTTCCTTCCACTAAAATTGTCTACTATTTTTTCAAAATTTATTATAAATGTAACAGGACTGCCTTTAAGGACACCATACCAGCGGATACGAGCAGCCCTGCGATCGCCCCGATGAGCATATGAAGCGGATAGTTTGGGGAAATCGGCTCCACGGGCAGAGCGGCTTCGCTCACCGTTTCCACGGCCGTCGCTTTCACCACTCGTATGAGTTCCCCCGGCGCAACACTTAGAAAAGTGTTGGCCAGACTCTGTGCATGTTCTGGGTTGGTATTGCTGATGGTGATTTGAAGCACCTCCGTGCCGTCCACCGCCGCGACAGTAACCATTTCCGCTAGCTGTGCCGCCGTATACCCGAGCTCCGATTGCTTCGCTACTTGGCTGAGCACAGTATCGCTCTGTATGATCACGCTATAGGTTCCAACGCATTTGGAATTTCCGTGATGGTCTGTATGTACGTATAGCGTGGCGGAGGCCTCATACTGCGGCGTTATGAGAGCTACTGCCACTAGGTAGGCCACCGCCGCTCCGGCCAGTGTCGATCCCGCGATGAGCCAAAGGCGATGCACCTCCATGTCCAACAGCTCTAGGAATAGATTTTTGGTAAAGTCCGTTCTTTTCATCATTTGTTGTCAACTCCTGGTTATTTTTTACATTTTTCGTAAAGCTGGTTCCTTTACGAAATCTCAGGATTTATATCAATCATAGCCCAATATTTTTCTACTTTTACCAGATCTATGACCAGATTTATATGTACTATATTTTATTCCGGTTCCTGATCCTACCCCTTATTAATAGAAAATCTGGCAGCAAATTGAAATCTCTTTTGGCTTTATCCAGACCACAAAATTGACCATAAATAGCTGTTTTCCACAACCAAATAAAGCTGCGATGACGAAAAGAATTGACAACAATTCTTCACCGCAGAATAATAAAACAAGCATGATCAGCGGTACGTTGTATGATCGTGAGGGAACCAGTTTCATGATATGAAGGCAAAAAAAGAACATTTTCGATGTCCACCGAAAATGTTCTTTTTTGCATATCGCCTTAGCGATTGTTCTGATTCTGGCGGTTCTGCTGATTCTCTTCTTCCTCGTTTTGGAACTGGTTGTTCCTCGGGCAGTTCTGCTGGTTCTGCTGCTGCTGTTGCTGCTGCTGTCTCTGCTGATTTTGACGCTGCTGCTGCTTCTGCTGCTGTTCCTGGTTTTGATTCTTATTCATGAACAATTCCTCCTGATTTTAAATGAAATAGACTTACAGGTGATATTGTTCCTCAACCTTCAAAATTTATGCATATTTTCGTCAGCCTTTTGTTCCAAGGATTCTGACTTGGTATTTATTTCCATTTTATTGGGCTCCAAATTCGCATTTTTGAAGGCAACCGCCAGCATCAATTTGATTCGATTGAGCTGATTGACCTCGGAAGCTCCCGGATCATAATCAACAGCTGCGATATTGGCTTTGGGGTAGCGCGCCCGAATGGGTTTGATCATGGATTTCGCCACAATATGATTGGGAAGGCAGGCGAAAGGCTGGACACATACGATATTGTTGACGCCGTGGTCCATGAGCTCCACCATCTCCGCTGTCAGGAACCATCCCTCCCCCGTCTGATTGCCAAGAGAAATAATGCCATCGGCATATTTGGCTTTCTCCTGGATCCTGGTCGGCGGCCTGAACCTTGCGCTCTTCTTGAGAGCTGTCGTCATCGGCTTTCGATAGAGCTCGATCCCGCTGATGGCCAGATCCGTCAGCCGCTTAGTCTTTTTGCTGCCGCCGAGATGGTCGGCTTTAAAGGTGCTGTTATATGCACAGTATAGAAAGAAATCCATAAGATCCGGCACGCAGACCTCCGCGCCCTCCGATTCCAATACTTCTACCAGATTGTTATTGCCGGTCGGATGATACTTGACCAGAATCTCACCTACGATGCCCACTCTTGGTTTTTCTATGGACAATACAGGGAAGGCATCAAACTCCGCCACCATCTGCCGAATATTTCGCACATAGGTAAACCAATTTCCGTTCTGCACGTTCTTTGTGGCAATGGCATTCCATTTTTCATACAGCGCATTTGCGGAGCCTGGCACCTGTTCATACGGGCGGACACGGTACAGCAGATGCATAAACAGATCCCCATAGACAACGCTCATCATAGCCCGATTGATCAGTCCGGGGGTAATGGAAAAGCCCGGATGTTTTTCCAGTCCCCCGGCGCTGAGGGATAGGACCGGAATCTGGGACATTCCCGCGTCCCGCAGAGCCTTTCGCAGGAAACTGATATAGTTCGACGCACGGCACCCGCCGCCGGTCTGGGTCACAATCAGCGCAACCTTATTCAGATCATATTTCTGACTTTTCAGGGCGTTCATCATCTGCCCCACCACCAGAATCGAGGGGTAGCATGCGTCGTTGTTTACGTACTTCAGCCCTTCCTCCACCGCTTGATGGTCAACAGACGGCAGAATTTCGATATTATATCCGGCCTTTGCAAAGGCTGGCTGTAGCAGGCGAAAATGGATTGGAGACATCTGCGGCGCTAAGATCGTATACTCCTTCTTCATCTCTTTGGTAAAGAGCACCTTTTCAAATTCGTAGGCGCGGCAGCGCTGCTCTTCCGGTATACCGCCCTTGCTGTCCCGCTCTAAGATCGAGGCTTTCAGGGACCGCAGACGTATCCGCACCGCTCCCAGATTCGTTCCCTCGTCAATTTTGATGAGCATATAGGTCTTTCCGTGGGCTTTTAAAATCTCCTGCACTTGCTCCGAAGTCACAGCATCCACGCCGCATCCAAAGGAAACCAGGTGGACCAGCTCCAGGTCCGACCGCGTCCCCACAAAATCAGCGGCGTCATAGAGCCTAGAGTGGTAGCTCCACTGGTCCAGCACTCGGATTGGCCGGTTCAAATGATTCAGGTGTGCAACGCTGTCCTCCGACAGAACTGCCATGCCCAGATCTAACAGGATTTTTTCCAGCCCATGGTTGATTTCCGGGTCCACGTGATAGGGGCGTCCGGCCAGAACCACCCCTTTCATATGATGCGCCTCTATATAGCGAAGCGCCTCTTCCCCTTTCCTCCGGACATCCGCGCGATACTGCTCGTGCTCCGCGTATGCCGCATCCACCGCGCTGTTGATCTCCTCCCGATCCATAGAAAAGCGGGTGGCCAGATAGGTCCACAATTCTTCTTTAACGCTCTCCGGGCTATCCAAATTGAGAAAAGGATTCATGAAGACGATGTCCTGCTCCTGAAGTTCCTCCACATTTTGTTTGATCGTCTCAGGGTACGAGGTGACAATGGGACAGTTATAATGGTTATCGGCCTTTTTCTGTTCCTTTTCCTCGTACGGTACACAGGGATAGAAGATGAATTTTACCCCCTGGCGCAGTAAATGCATGACATGGCCGTGGACAAGCTTCGCCGGATAGCAGACGGACTCAGATGGGATGGTCTCCATCCCCTCCTCAAAAATCTTCTTTGTCGAGCGCGGTGAGAGCTTGACTGCAAATCCCAGCTTCGTAAAAAAAGTAAACCAGAAGGGATAGTTCTCATACAAATTGAGAACCCGCGGGATCCCCACTTCCCCTCTGGGAGCTTGATCCAACGGCAGGGGCTTATAATAGGAAAAGAGCCGCTTATACTTAAATTCGTAGAGGTTGGGAATCTCCTGTCTTTGCTTCACATCCTCCCCCGCTCCACGCTCACATCGATTTCCGGATATAAACTTGCGATCCCCAAAATGGTTGATGGTGAGAAGACAGTTGTTGGAACACTTTCCGCAGCGGGTCTGCTCCGTCTCGGTGCGAAAGGCAGAGAGCTCGTCTCTGGAAATCAAGCGACTCCTTTTCTGTTCCGCCGGAACTCTCTCCTGGGCGATGAGGGCGGCGCCGTAGGCCCCCATCATGCCCGCGATATCGGGACGCACCACGTCACGGCCTGTGATCTTCTCGAAGGCCCGCAATACCGCATCGTTAAAGAAAGTTCCCCCCTGCACAATGATCTTCTGTCCCATCTCGTCAAAATCCCGAATCTTGATAACTTTCTGTAGCGCGTTTTTGATAACGGAATAGGAGAGGCCTGCCGAGATATCGCCCACGCTGGCGCCTTCCTTCTGCGCCTGCTTGACTCGGGAATTCATGAAGACCGTACACCGGGACCCTAAATCCACAGGATACTGGGACTGCAGCGCAGAAGCGGCAAACTCCTCAATCTTCATATTGAGCGATTGGGCAAAATTCTCCAGGAAGGAGCCGCAGCCTGAAGAGCAGGCTTCATTCAACAGGATATCCGCGATCACGCCGTCCTGGATCCGAATGCATTTCATGTCCTGGCCGCCAATGTCCAGAATGAATTCCACCCCTGGGAGAAAGTACTCCGCCGCCTTATAGTGGGCCATGGTCTCGATCTCCCCCTCGTCAACGTTAAAAGCGGCCTGAATCAATTTCTCACCGTAGCCGGTGGAAGCTGAACCAGCGATATACGCCTTCTCCGGGAGTATCTCATACACTTCCTCCAAAATTTCTTTTACCTTGTCCACGGGGCTCCCCTCGTTGCTGCCATAATGGGTATACAGAACCTGGCGGTCTCTTCCCATCAGCACAGCCTTGGTCGTGGTAGAACCGGCATCGATCCCCAGATATACAGGACCCTCGTAGGTCTCAAGGGGCTGCCTTTTCACCTGATCGCGGTCGTGGCGCTGCACGAAAGCCTCATACTGTTCCTCATTGTCAAAAAGAGGTTCTAGGCGGGAGACCTCCTGATCGATGGCATCCAGCATAGAATTGGCCGCCCTCTGAATATCGTCAAAGGCAAAGAGCGGTCCGTTGCAGGATGCAAAGGCAGCGCCCATGGCGACGAACAGTTGAGAGTTTTCAGGAACGATCACCTGCTCCTCCGTCAAGTGAAGGGTCTCAATAAACCGTTTGCGCAGCTGCGGCAAAAAAAACAGAGGACCGCCAAGAAATGCAATATTTCCGCGGATTGGCTTCCCACA
Source organism: uncultured Eubacteriales bacterium (assembly GCA_959029275.1). Lineage (GTDB taxonomy): Bacteria > Bacillota > Clostridia > Lachnospirales > Bianqueaceae > Bianquea. Next base: position 5,721 of record CAUFVC010000069.1, read on the forward strand.
TGCCAGCCCTGCGATGGTCTGGTTGACCACCGCCTGAAAGATCGACGCCGCAACATCCGACTTGGGCGCCCCCTCATTTAAGAGCGGCTGAATATCCGTTTTTGCAAAGACACCACATCTGGCGGCGATGGGATATATGACCGTTGCATCCTCTGCCAGGGTATTGAGTCCTGGCGCATCTGTCATCAAAAGCATGGCCATCTGGTCGATGAAAGCGCCCGTACCGCCGGCGCAGGTGCCATTCATCCTCTGTTCGACCGATTGGCCAAAATACGTAATCTTCGCATCCTCCCCCCCGAGCTCGATGGCTACGTCGGTCTCGGGAATCAGCCTCTCAACGGTCTGCGTACACGCGATTACCTCCTGCACAAAAGGAATCTTAAGCCATTTGGACACGGATAAGCCTCCGGAACCCGTGACGTTGACCGTGACAGTCTGACCAGCCAAAATCTGTTGATGCGCTCGCTCTACCACATCGCGGATCGTCTCTTTAATGTTGGCAAAATGTCGTTTATACTCTTGGTAGACTAAATTCGCTTCTTCATCGATCACCGCGATTTTGACCGTCGTGGATCCGACATCCAGGCCAACGTGGTATAGTCTCTCCATTCTATCTACCTCCCAGAAATTTCTTTGTCGATTGTGTGCCGGTGGGGATGACTCTCAATGGCCGGCAAGCACAGCGACCAGCTATCTATTGACATGAATGACAACGCTATCATTCTTGCTGGCAAAAAACGTTTCCAATTAATTGTACGGTTCTTTCGACGTTTTGTCAACCATTGTTTTTTTTTAAAATGCTGGCGAATTTTGGCGCTGGTGCTCCTTGCAATTTGAATGAAAGCTGTTATAATAAAGATTGTGAAATTATTTCGAGGGGGTTTTTCATGATTGCTCTTTCCATACCCGATGTCAAGCCATTCATGTCTGCTTTATTACAGAACACATTGTTCGACACATGGGAGCTGCGAGGCTGCGAACTCAATATCCTCACACGGTACACCATCAGCGGGGTCATCAACCGCGACTATTTAGATGACGATGAGGCAAAGCGGAGGGCAGAACAGACCCATCTCTTATGGCAGGATGTGCGAAAAAAGATTTTTGAGCTTATCCGGGGAGGCCGAACCCCAACATCGATGCGAATAACGCTCGCCTTTCCAAAAGATCAGCAGGCATCCTTTTCATCCGATTCCGTCGAATCCCTGCTGTTAAACATTCAATTTGACGGCGGTGTGCTGCAATTAATAACAGGGATCTCCATGAAGGCTTTCAGTTTAGACAAAAGCGTCGAACATATGTGGGATGAATTTATCCCCTCTTTCTGCAAGCAGCATTCCATCGCGTACTCACTGGAATAATCTGATTTAATAAATTATTTACAAAAAATTAGCACTCTATCGAGTTGAGTGCTAATTTTTCTCTTGACTTATGATAGGGAACGATATATTATATAGTAAGAGTTTGCTTTTGCAAATTCTAAGACACAACTGTGCCGTTAAAAATAGGATATAGAAAAAGTTTATATTGCAAGGAGGATATTACAAATGACACAAGAAAAGGGAAGTTTGTCAATTAACAGCGAAAATATTTTTCCCATTATAAAGAAATGGCTCTATTCGGACCAGGACATCTTTATCCGCGAATTGATCTCCAACGGCGTGGATGCCATCGCCAAGCTCCGCAAGCTGGCATCCCTGGGAGAGGCGACGGTTGAGGAAAATCCGGAGTACCGTGTGGATGTGGTCCTAAATCCAGAGGATAAGCTCATCACCATCACCGACAATGGAATTGGCATGACGGACGAGGAAGTCAAGAAGTACATCAATCAGATTGCATTTTCTGGCGCCGCAGAATTTATGGAAAAGTATAAGGAATCGGCAGAAGATCCCATTATCGGGCATTTTGGACTTGGCTTCTACTCCGCCTTTATGGTCTCCACCCTGGTGGAGATTGACACCCTCTCCCACCAGCAAGGCGCTACGCCTGTCCACTGGTCCTGTGACGGCGGTTCGGAATATTCCATGGAGGAAGGCTCCCGCACGGCGCGCGGCACAACCATCACCCTCCATGTCAACGAGGACGGCGAAAAGTATCTCCAAACTTGGGAAATGCGGACGATCATTGAAAAGTACTGCTCTTTCATGCCCGTCCCGATTTATCTGACCAATCTGGAGGACGAGAAGCGCAAGGCGGAGGAAGCGGCTAAGAAAGCCGAGGAAGCGGAAAAAGAGGGCAAAGAGACGCCTCCCGCCGAGACGGTGCCGGAGGAGCCCAAGCCGTTAAACGAGGTGTCTCCTCTGTGGCTGAAGAATCCCAATGACTGCACCGACGAGGAGTACAAGGAATTTTACCGAAAGGTGTTCATGGATTATAAAGAACCTCTGTTTTGGATTCACCTGAATATGGACTATCCCTTTAATCTAAAGGGAATTCTGTATTTCCCCAAACTCGGCAATGAATTTGAATCCGCGGAAGGGCAGGTCAAGCTGTACTGCAATCAAGTTTTTGTCGCAGACAACGTGAAAGAAATCATCCCTGAGTTTCTATTGCTCCTAAAGGGCGCCATCGATTGCCCTGATATCCCCCTGAACGTATCCCGAAGCTTCCTGCAAAACGATAAGCAGGTGCAGAAGATTTCCGAATACATTACGCGCAAAGTTGCCGATAAACTCAAACAGCTCTACACCAATGAGCGGGAGAATTATGAGAAGTTTTGGGGCGACATTCATCCCTTTATCAAATATGGCTGCCTGCGCAATGAAAAGTTTTTAGAGCGCGTCCAGGACAGTATCATCTATAAATCCGCTGTCACAGGCGCGTACACCACTCTCCCGGATTATCTGGAAGCTGCAAAAGAGACCCACGAGAATAAAGTATTCTACACGACGGATCCGCGCCAGCAGGCCCAGTATATTAAGGTCATCAAGGAGCAGGGCTTTGACGCTCTGGAGCTCACCACCACCATCGATCCTCCCTTTATCTCCATGGTGGAGAGCAAAAATGAGGGCGTGAAGTTTCTGCGCGTCGATGCGGATCTGAATGAGATCCTAAAGGAATCCGATGCGGAGGAAGACAAGAAGGCCCAGGAAAAGGCGGAAAAACTGTTTAAGAAGGCATTGAACAACGACAAGCTGAAAGTTCGCGTGGAGAGCTTAAAGGATGAATCCATCTCTGCCATGATCGAGCTGTCAGAGCAGAGCCGCCGGATGCAGGATATGATGAAAATGTACGGTTCCATGGGGATGATGGGAATGCCCGGCGGGGAGGATGAAATCCTCGTGCTGAATAAGAAAAATCGGTTGGTCGCCCATCTGCTGGAATCCAAAAAGGATGATACGGCTGTGCTTCTGGCCAATCAGCTCTATGATCTGGCCAGGCTGAGCCATCGCCCTCTCGAAGCCGAAGAGCTGAACGGATTTATCGCCCGTTCTCAGGAATTGATGAGCCAACTGGTTGACAAGGACGATAGCTCCAAATAAAGGAGGAATTCCCCTGTGAAGCGTTCGCACAAACTTTTGGCCGCCGCCGGGTCCTTAACTCTTGTCAGCGCCGCCGCCGGTCAATATTTTCACCATCGCTTTGTGAAGCGCGTGCCGGATCCACGCACTCGGGATGAACTGTTGGAACCTTGGACCTCCATGGTC
>CAUFVC010000070.1:0-9366 GCA_959029275.1 uncultured Eubacteriales bacterium
GGATGAGGAAGGCAATTCCATCGCGGAGGCGAGTGGACGGCGGGGGACGCTGAATGTCCCCCATGTGAGGCTATGGCAGCCGCTGGACGCCTATCTCTACACGCTGCGGGTTCAGTGCGGCGAGGACGAATACGAAGAGCCTTTTGGCATCCGAACCGTGGAGGTGAAGGGAACACAATTTCTGATCAACGGCCGTCCCTTCTATTTTAAAGGCTATGGCAAACACGAGGATTCGGAGTATCGAGGCCGGGGGTTGGACAATGTTTTGAATATCAAGGATATCGCCCTGATGAAATGGCAGGGGGCCAATTCCTTCCGCACCAGCCACTATCCCTATTCGGAGGAAATGATGCGCCTGTGCGACCGCGAAGGGATCGTCGTCATTGATGAGGTGCCAGCTGTGGGCGTCAATCTCAATTTTGGAAGCGCCCAGGGGCGAGAGCCCGTTGATACCTTCGCCGGTGTTAAGACCCACGAGCATCACCGCGACGTGATCCGGGATCTGATCGACCGGGATAAGAACCACGCCTGCGTGGTTATGTGGTCCATTGGGAATGAATCCGATACCGCCACATACCCGGAAAGTGCCGTCTCCTATTACCGGCCTCTGTACGAGTTGGCCCATCAACAGGACCCACAGAACCGGCCCGTGACATTGGTGGGCCTTCAGGGGCGGTATGGGAATGAGCCGGCGCTCCTGATGATGGATGTAATCTGTCTAAACCGCTACTACGGATGGTATGTGTATGGCGGTGATTTAGACGCAGCCAAGCAGGCGCTGAAGGTGGAGATGGACTATTGGGCCACCACGGGAAAGCCGATTATGTTTACAGAGTATGGAGCCGATACGGTGGCGGGGCTTCGCCTGGCGACTCCGGTTATGTTTACGGAGGAATATCAGGTACAGTATTATAAAGCCAACCACGAAGTATTGGACGAGCTGCCGTTTTTCATCGGGGAACAGGCGTGGAACTTTGCAGATTTTGCAACATCCCAGGGGATTAACCGGGTAGAAGGCAACAAGAAGGGCCTGTTCACAAGAGATCGAAGGCCTAAGTTGGCAGCGCACTATTTCCGCCAGCGCTGGCACGACATTCCGGATTTTGAGTATAAAAGATGATTTGTTCGGGGAGGAGTTTTCACAATGGAAAAATCAGGTGCGCAGCAGTATAACAACGCGAAAATATGGCAAATTGGACTTTTTTCATTAAATAACGCCGCGACGAATCTAGCGCTGTTTTTGATGATGCAGTATTCCTATTTCACCCAAAATGTTCTCGGATTGGTGGCGGTTGTCATCGGTCTGATTTTAACCTTTACCCGCGTTTTCGACGGGATCACCGACCCTATCATGGGATTTATTGTGGACAAGACAAAGGGAAAATTCGGCCGCTTTCGCCCCTTCATGCTCCTGGGCAATGTGGTCATCTGCCTTACTCTTTTGGCCATCTTCAATACGCCGACCCACTGGTCCTCGGGGGCGAAGTATGTGTATACCACCGTCCTGTATTTCATCTACGTCTTGGGATACACCTGCCAAACCATCTGCACCAAGGCAGGGCAAGCCGTGCTGACCAACAACCCGAAACAGAGACCGATCTTTTCAGGGTTCGACGGAGTGTTGACCACCCTGATCAGCGCCTTAGTTCCCATGCTCTTAACCACCATTTTGGCCGGCAAGTATTCCACCGGGGCCTTCGCGCCGGATAAGGGGCTGATCAATCCCGCCATGTGGAAGGAAGCGGTGATCATCATCTGCGTGATTTCCTTTGTCTTCACGATCCTGGCGATCATTGGGATCTGGAAGAAAGATCAGCCGGAATACTACGCCAATGCCGGTGGAAATCAGAAAGTCCGGTTTCGGGATTATTTGGATATTCTGTGCCACAACCGGCCGATTCAGATGCTGATCATCTCAGCGGCCACGGACAAGCTGGGACAGCTGCTGATGTCGGGGGTTTCCACCTACATTTTTGCCAATCTCTTGCTCAATTCCAGCTTGCAGGGGACTTTCTCCATGGTGCAGATTATACCCTTGATCGCGGTTTCCTTTGGCGGAGTCATGATAGCTAGGAAGATGGGGCTTAAGCGGACGTTTCTCATAGGCACATGGGGCTCCATGATTATGTTGGCCGCTATGTTTCTGGTGCGCCCGAATCCGTCGGCGCCGTGGATCTTCCTGGCCTTCTATCTGGTTCAGAAGTGCATTGCCAGCGTTGGGAATGCCAGCATCATCCCCATGATCGCGGACTGTACGGATTATGAGAATCTTCGGAGCGGACGCTTCATCCCCAGCATGATGGGAACCCTGTTTTCATTCGTTGATAAGATGATTTCCTCCTTTTCGTCGCTCATTCAGGGAATCGCGCTGGCGGCCGCCGGCGTTGGCAGCGTCATCATAACGCCCAACCAGCCGGTTGGCGGGAGTTTCAACACATCAATTTTGATCTGTTTCTGTATCGTACCCATTATAGGTCATATTGCGACAGTCATCGCCATGCACTTCTATAAGTTGGATCACAAGAAGATGGAGGAAGTTCAACAACAATTGGCGGAGCGGAAAGCTATGAATGCGGGGGAAGCGTAAAAACCAAAATGCGCCGGCGCGGGTGAGAGACCTGCGCCGGCGTATTTTGGTTGAGGGGTATCTAAGAGCGCCAAATCAGCAGAGGCTGTGTCAGATCCAGCCCCCTCTGAACCTTAGCCTTGTCGGGAACATGCCCCATATAGAGGTCGGTAAAGCGAATTTCATCGTCCAGCATGGAGCGGGCAGGCTCGGCCAGCGAGGAAAGCTGCCGGGCTAGATTTGTGATGACCGGGAGGGATGCACTCTGGCTGAGGCGGTGCAGGAGTCCCTCCCGCTCCTTGCGAAAGCCTAATACCCGAAGATAAGCGGGTCCATCCGCGAAGCCAAGCTGTTGTCTCCGCTCTTGGCGGATGTTCAACAGTATATTGAGAAGAATCCTTCGAATGCGGGCATACGGGTAGCGCTTGCATGAGATAGCCGCCACCAACTCCTCCAAATTCCATATGGATTTGGCCTGCCTGAACAATCGGTTTTCCAGGCCCTCCGCCATGTCAGCGATGTCGTGAAGCGTCTTGGGGGTATGCTGCGATAGCGCATAGTAAAAATCAGCCGACCAATCGGAAAAGAAGACAGGCCCCATCCCCTGTGAAAGGGCATTCTGGAGGGTGGCGGCTGTCATGGGAGGTAGGCTGGAGAGAATGTCTTCCCTGCGGGCAAGGCCGAGACGGATGGCAGACGCCGAAGGCATGGAATGGTTTAAATCGGGATCGGAGTACCCCCCGGACAAGCGCCGGATAGGAACGGGTTGGATGGAGGAGCGCAGGCGGAGAAGAGCCTTGTAGTATTCTATAGCCAGAATATTGTTGGGATGTCCGATGAGAGATTGCCAGTTCACATTTGGATATTGGAGAGATAGGCAGTGGTGGAGCGCCCTTGCCCTAGCGGCGGCAAATCCAAAGCCCTGGGAGAGATACGTTTTAAGTGCGCTGCGGTAAGGTGCGGGCTCTTCATGTAGGACGGCGGCGGCCGCTTGAAAGACAGGGGAGCGGTCATCCTCGCAGCCGAAGCATAGAAAGTCAACGATGCCCGTGTGCTCAAGGAGGGACACGGCGCCGAAAGAAAAAAATTCTGCGCTGGCGCAGGAATAGTACGTCGGAAGTTCAAGTACCAGGGATGCGCCGGCTTCCAAGGCCATGGACGTGCGGAGCCATTTATCCACAATCGCCGGCTCCCCCCGCTGGACGTAATTACCGCTCATGACACAGACAATATCGTCAGCGCCAGTTAGAAGACGGGTTTGCTCTATATGATAGAGATGGCCCTTGTGAAAGGGATTATATTCACAGATAATGCCTGCGGTAGCCATATAAAACCGTCCTTTCTTTGTCATAGGAAGCGCGCGTGGCGCTTTTGCTCTCCCCAATCCCAACTTAATTTATTATACAAATCTTTTATTGCTAAGTCAATAAAAATCAGAAAAACTATAAAAGTAAAAGAAAAATAAAGAGAAAAAGAGATATAAGAGTTAAATTGGATTTAATCGCGTATAATCGGGTTTGATTACTGAAGCTAAAATGACTAAACTATAGCTTAGAAATTAGCACTCGTTGCAAGTGAGTGCTAACAAGATTGAAGCACCAAATCTATTATAGAGGAAATAAGGAGGTTCTTTTTCATGAAATTAATGCCTTTAGGAGACAAAGTTGTTGTTAAGCAGTTAGAAGCGATCGAGACGACGAAGTCCGGTATCGTGCTGGCTGGCAACGCGAAGGAGAAACCGCAGGAAGCGGAGATCATCGCCGTGGGTCCCGGCGGAGTCGTCGATGGAAAAGAAATCAAGATGGAAGTTAAAGTGGGACAGAAGGTTATCTATTCCAAGTATTCCGGAACAGAAGTGAAGCTTGACGGCGAAGAGTATATCATCCTGAAACAGAGCGATATCCTGGCAATTGTAGAAGACTAATCGAGAAATCAAGGAGGAAATCAAGTCATGGCTAAGGAAATTAAATTTGGTGCGGAAGCAAGAGCTGCTCTTGAGAAAGGTGTCAATCAGCTAGCGGATACAGTGAAAGTGACATTGGGACCCAAGGGGCGCAATGTCGTATTGGACAAAAAATTCGGAACGCCCCTGATCACCAACGACGGCGTGACCATCGCAAAGGAAATCGAGTTGGACGATCCCTTTGAAAATATGGGTGCGCAGCTGGTTAAAGAAGTCGCCACAAAGACTAACGATGTCGCCGGCGATGGAACCACGACAGCTACCGTGTTGGCACAGGCCATGATCCACGAGGGATCAAAGAACATTGCCGCCGGCGCAAACGCCATCATCCTGCGCAAAGGGATGCGCAAGGCTACGGAGAGCGCTGTGGAAGCTATCAAGGAGATCGGAATTCCCGTCAGCTCGAAAGAGCACATTGCACAGGTTGCGTCGATTTCCGCTGGGGATGAGGAAGTTGGAACGATGATCGCAGACGCCATGGAGAAAGTATCCAATGACGGCGTTATCACAGTGGAAGAGTCCAAGACCATGAATACAGAATTGGATCTTGTAGAAGGTATGCAGTTCGACAGAGGCTATCTGTCCTCCTACATGGCAACCGATATGGATAAGATGGAAGCCAACCTTGACAATCCGTATATTTTGATCACCGATAAAAAGATCTCCAACATTCAGGATATCCTTCCTCTGCTGGAGCAGATCGTTCAGACGGGTTCCCGCCTGCTGATCATCGCGGAGGATGTTGAGGGAGAGGCCCTTGCCACGCTGGTTGTCAATAAGCTTCGCGGAACCTTTAACTGCGTTGCGGTCAAGGCTCCCGGATTTGGCGACAGAAGAAAGGCTATGCTGGAAGACATCGCAATCCTGACTGGCGGTACTGTTATCTCTGAGGAAGTTGGACTGGATCTGAAGGAAGCGTCCATGAGTATGCTTGGACAGGCGAAATCCGTTAAGGTTCAGAAGGAAAATACGGTTATCGTTGACGGCGCTGGCGACAAAGATCAGATCGCAGCCCGCATCGAGCAGATCAGAATGCAGATTGAGGAGACCACATCGGACTTCGACCGTGAGAAGTTGCAGGAAAGACTGGCGAAGATGGCTGGCGGCGTAGCGGTTATCCGTGTCGGCGCTGCTACCGAGACAGAGATGAAGGAGAAGAAGCTCCGCATGGAAGACGCTCTGGCGGCAACCCGCGCCGCAGTTGAAGAGGGCATCGTTTGCGGCGGCGGAAGCGCATATATCCACGCGATCAAAGCTACGAAGGAGCTGGCCGAGACGCTGACCGGAGATGAAAAGACTGGCGCTATGATCATTGTGAAGTCGCTGGAAGCTCCTGTGCGCCAGATTGCGTCCAACGCAGGTCTGGAAGGCTCCGTCGTTGTGAACAAGCTGCTGGAGTCCCCGGCTGGCACCGGCTTCAACGCATTGACAGAGGAGTATGTCAACATGGTTGACATTGGAATCATCGACCCTGTGAAGGTAACCCGCACGGCGTTGCAGAATGCTACGTCTGTAGCGTCCACTCTGCTGACGACGGAATCCGTCGTAGCGGATAAGCCGGAGCCGGAAGCTCCCGCGCCGGCGGCCGGTGGACCGGGCGCTGGAATGGGCATGATGTAAGTCGGAATCAATAAGACGGCGGTATGAGATTGTCTGGACAAGGCGGTTTTGTACCGCCTTCGCTATTCAATTGCATAAAAAAACGGTGGTGAAGAAGCGGGAGCTTCCTCATCACCGTTTTGCTTTTTCCATCGTGAGCTCAATTGCGCGCAGAAGGTAGGAGGCGGTATCTTGCGATTCGCTAGTGATTGTGACTGCCTGAAGATCTGTCCCCGCTTCCAATTGCTTTCCTATGGAGCTGCAAGTGGGCTCTACCAGAGGGTAGACAGATGAGATGCTTTCCGGAATCGCATACTCGATGGATTGAATGCCATGACTATCCATGACCATTTCCACGGTAAGTGCCTGGGATCCGAAGGAGACAGATGTAGTGTATACGCCAGGGTAATAGATCTCAGCACCGTCGGAGCCCTTATTCCGACCTGTTAAAAAGAAAATCAGAACCAGAAGCAGCGCGATACCGGCCAGCGCTAACAGTGCGGCGTAGATAATCTGGTTCAGCTTGAGAGATACGATGCGCACAGACATGGGAGAACCCTCCTGTTCAAAGGAATGTATTATAGTGTATATATATTGCCGCGCCTGGGAAAATATGCCGAGGGCCGGGAAAAAAGATGACAAGAGCAAGACATCGTGATATAATAATCGCGATAGCGGGTGTTAACGGCGCCGGCGCGGCGCAACCTGCGAAGCGATATCATGGACAAGGAGCCGACGTATGCGATTTCGATTTGTGGCCGGAGAGGCGAGAAGTGGAAAGACTTATGCTATACAGGAAGAGATCATCGCGCGTTCCATGGAAGATCCAGACCGCAAATTGATTTACATCGTGCCGGAGCAGGCAACGCTGCAGGTGCAGAGGCAGCTGCTGGACAAGCATCCCCGGCACGGGATTTTCAATGTTGAAATCCTGAGTTTCAACCGCTTGGCACATCGGGTGTTCCAGGAGACGGGAGGGCCGCCGTGCGAAACCTTGGATGACGTTGGCAAGAGCATGGTTCTCTACAAACTGGCCATGGATTGTCAAGAACAGCTGTCCTACTACCAGAACAGTATCCGGCAAAAAGGCTTTATCGGGCAGTTAAAGATCATGACCACAGAGATGATCCAATATCGAATCCAGGCGGAGGACTTGGAAGCGGTGCGCGGCGGCCTGAGTCCGGACAGCGCATTGTATCACAAGCTGGGCGATTTTATCACCATCTGGGAACAGTTTGTCTCGTACACGGAAACGCACACGGCGGCCTCTGAAAAAATACTTGACTTTTTGGCGGAGCGGATTGATCGATCGGAATTTTTGGAACATGCGTCTATATATTTTGATGATTTCTACGGATTCACGCCGCAGCAATATGCAGTGATCGCCGCCCTTCTCAGAAAAGTGGATGAGGTGTGGATGGCGCTGACCATGTCCAGGAGGGAATATATGGGACTGACGCCCGGTATGTCCTGGCGTGACCTTGACAGTGGGCTATTCTTTGAAACCCTAAAAACCTACTTAAAGCTTGAGGAACTATTGCGGACCGCCCATATTCCATATCGAATCCAGTGGTGCAGCCGGGATGAGACAGATCCCATCCGGCATTTGGCCGGGCAACTTTTCAGAATTCCGCCCGCGCCATGGCCAGAACCTGCGGATTGTATTGCCCTCTATCAGGCCGCCACAGACGGGGATGAGGCGGATTGGATCTGCCGGCAGATCCTGCATCTGGTGAGGGAGGAGGGGTATTCCTACGGGGATATCAGCGTAGTGGCGGGAGACTTGGAGGGCTGCCGGCATCTTGTATCGCGGAGATTCGAACAGTATGGGATTCCCGCCTTCATCGATACCAAGGCGGATACGCAGGCCAATCCGTTTATTCAGATGCTACAGTTCCTGTTTGGCATGGTGAACACAGGCTTCTCCTACGAGACCGTATTTGGGTTTTTCAAGACGGGCATGACGCCGCTGTCCCCACAGGAGGTTGACTACCTGGAAAATTGTGCCCTCGCCCAGGGGTGGAGGGGATGGCCGAAATATAAGACAGAGTTAAGCGTGCTGTTAGAGACAGAGGATGGGGAAAACCATTTTCTGAACGCCTTCATTTCGTTTGTCGAGGGAATGCGGGGCACCGGACAGACGGTGGGGGAGCGAGTGCAGAAACTTCGGTCATTTATGGAAGCCCTCTCCATGGAGACAATATTGGAAGAGCAGGCCGACCGGTTCCATGAAAATGGCGCTTTTTTGAAGGAAATGGAATACCGGCAGATCTACGAGCAGTTTCAGAAGATCTTACAGACTCTTGACGCAGTACTGGGGGATCGGACAGTGCCGACCACAGAATTTGCCAATCTTTTGGAGGTTGGCTTTTCACAGTGTCATATCGGTCTGCTCCCGCCGACGCTTGACCAACTGTTAGTAGGGGATGTAAGCCGGTCCCGATTTCCCGATGTGAAGGTTCTTTTTATCATGGGCTTTACTGACACGAATTTTCCGAAAGCGCAGGAAGAAAATGGGTTGCTGACACAGGAAGAAAGAGCGCAGGCGGAGCATATGATAGAGATGGTTCCCATTATGCAAGACAGAATCTTCGAGCAGCAGTTTCTCCTGTACACGTTGATGGCGAAGCCCACAGACCGGCTATACATAAGCTATGGACAGAGTGATTCGGCGGGAAAGAGCAGAAGACCCTCCGCTCTGTGGACACGGATCGGAAAGATTTTTCCACACGGGGTGGCCAGCGGAGGGGAAGCGTTATCCGGCGTGACATTGCCCGAGCCATATTTGGCGGAGGGGGAGTGGATGATTCAGAATGGCAAGGGCGCGGCGGCGCGGCGGTGGTACCGGCGGCATGGATTCCGGGAACGGATCCGAAAGCTTAGCTGCGCCCCGCAGGAGAAGACGCCGCAGGAGCATCTCGGACAGGAGGAGATGCGGGCGCTATTGGATATGGATAACCGGCTGTTCAGCATCACGCAGATGGAACGGTACGCGCGCTGTCCCTTCTCCTACTACCTGCGCTACGGATTATCGCTCAAGGAAAGGCCGGTTCTGCAAGTTCGGCCGCTGGATGACGGAAATGTACTCCATGAAATTCTGGAGGAGGCGGGGGAGTGGTTCGCCAAACTGTGGGAGCAGGGAGCGAGTCAGGAATCTTCGGCGGACATGGTAGAGGAACTGATCGCTAAGCGCGAAGAGGAATACGGAGCCTACCAGAGCAGCAGCCGGTACCGGTAT
>CAUFVC010000071.1:0-9313 GCA_959029275.1 uncultured Eubacteriales bacterium
GTCATGATCGGAGATAAGGTGTACGGACGAGTCACGCCAGAATCCGTCGATGATATTTTGAACGAGTGCGAATAAAGGAGGCTGTACAATGGCGAAGATCAAATCCTTAGAGGAACTTAAAAAGCTCAGGGAGCAAGCCCAGAACAACGTATCCCTGCGGGTAAAGGGCGACAATATCGAACAGATGATTCAGGTTCGGGTGGCCATGGCGACATGCGGTATTGCCGCGGGTGCGAGGGAGGTCATGACGGAATTTATCGAGGAGCTGGAGCGCCAAAATATTGATAATACAGTGGTAACCCAGACGGGCTGTATGGGATACTGCTATGCTGAGCCGACTGTGGAAATTACAATCCCAGGTCAAGAGCCGGTGGTTTATGGAAACGTGGATGCGGATAAAGTCCATGAGATCATCGAAAAAACCATCAAAAATGGTGAACTCGTAGACGGCATCATCCCCGTAACCCATAAAACCATTGAGGAATAGGAGGTTTAATCATTCATGGCTGATACAAAAATGCATGTGCTGGTATGCGGAGGAACAGGATGTCTGTCTTCCAATTCCAGTGATATTGTGGATAATCTCATAGCGGAGCTCAAGTCGGCCGGTATGGAGGACGAAGTCAAAGTGTTGAAGACAGGATGTTTTGGCTTCTGTGAAAAAGGTCCCATTGTGAAAATTCTTCCCGACAACACGTTTTATACACAGGTCAAGCCTGAGGATGCGAAGGAGATCGTCGCAGAACATATCGTCAAGGGCCGGAAGGTGGAGAGGCTTCTCTATATGGACCCGGAAAAAGAACAACATATTTCCGATGCGAAGCATATGGATTTCTATAAAAAACAGATGCGGATAGCGCTGCGCAACTGCGGTTTCATCGATCCCGATAATATTGAGGAGTACATCGGGCGGGACGGCTATCAGGCGCTGGCCAAATGTCTCACCGAGTATACGCCGGAGCAGGTTATCGAGGAAGTGAAAAAGTCTGGGCTGCGCGGTCGAGGCGGAGCGGGATTCCCCACCGGCCTGAAATGGCAGCTGGCGAGAGCCAACGATGCAGACCAGAAATATGTCGTATGTAACGCCGACGAAGGGGATCCCGGCGCTTTCATGGATCGTTCCATTCTGGAAGGAGATCCTCACAGTGTCGTGGAGGCAATGGCAATCTGTGGGTATGCCATCGGGGCGTCCCAGGGGCGTGTCTATATCCGTGCAGAGTACCCGCTGGCCATCAAGCGTCTGGAGAACGCCATCGCATCCGCGAGAGAATATGGACTTTTGGGGGACTCCATTCTGGGCACTGATTTCAGCTTTGACATTGAGATCACCTTCGGCGCTGGGGCGTTTGTCTGCGGCGAGGAGACGGCCCTCCTGCGCTCCATGGAAGGAAATCGCGGTGAGCCGACGACAAAGCCACCGTTCCCCGCGGAGCACGGATACTGGAACAAACCTACCAACGTCAACAACGTGGAAACATTCGCTAACGTCCCCGTCATCTTCCTGAAGGGCGCCGATTGGTTCAATAAAATTGGCACCGAGAAGAGCAAAGGAACCAAGGTGTTTGCGCTGGCCGGCAAGATCAACAATGTGGGACTTATCGAGGTGCCCATGGGGACAACCCTGCGGGAAGTCATCTATGATATCGGCGGCGGCATCAAAAACGGTAAGAAGTTCAAAGCGGTACAGACCGGCGGACCCTCCGGCGGATGTCTCACAGAGAAAGATCTCGATACCCCCATCGATTTTGACAACCTAGTGGCAAGGGGATCCATGATGGGCTCCGGCGGTATGATCGTCATGGATGAGGACGACTGTATGCCGTCGGTTGCAAGATTCTATCTGGAGTTCACAGAAGAGGAATCCTGTGGCAAGTGTACTCCCTGTCGTGTTGGAACAAAGCGTTTGTCCGAGCTGCTGAAGGATATTACCCAGGGGAAAGGTACGGAAGAGCATGTAAAAGAACTCAAGCGGATCAGTCAGGTTATCAAGGATACGGCACTGTGCGGTTTGGGACAGACGGCTCCGAATCCAGTTCTCTCCACGCTGGCTGCTTTTGAAGATGAATACATGGCCCATGTGAAGGAAGGGCGCTGTCCGGCTGGAAAATGTACGGCGCTGTTGAAATTCTTCATCGAGGCTGATAAGTGTAAAGGCTGTACCCTTTGCGCCCGCAATTGTCCTGTCGGGGCAATTTCCGGTGAGGTCCGCAAGCCCCACGCCATTGATCAGGATAAGTGTATCAAGTGCGGCGCGTGCATGGACCGCTGTAAGTTCGGCGCCATTGTGAAACACTAGGAAGGAGTGACAGATAGCGATGTCCAACATGATAAACATAACAATCGACGGAAAAAAAGTGCAGGTCCCGGCGGGCAGCACCATTTTACAGGCAGCTCAGGCCGTGGGGATTCACATTCCGACCCTGTGTCACTTGGATCTGCACGATATTAAGATGGTGAATCAGACGGCGTCCTGCCGCATCTGCGTCGTCGAGGTTGAGGGGCGCAGGAATCTGGCGCCCGCCTGTGCGACGCCAGTGGCAGAGGGAATGGTGGTTCACTCCAACACCCTAAAGGTTATGGAAGCGCGGAGGACGGTTTTGGAATTGATGCTCTCGGACCATCCCAAAGATTGCCTCACCTGTGCCAAGTCCGGCGAATGTGAGCTGCAAGAATTGGCGGAGCTCTTCAATATTCGAAATATCCGTGTGAGCGGGACTTCCATGTCCACCTACAAAAAAGATATATCCCCCTCCATCATCCGGGATATGGATAAATGTATTATGTGCCGCCGCTGTGAGACCATGTGCAATCAGGTGCAGACGGTGGGCGCGCTGTCAGCGGTTAACCGTGGATTTGACGCGGTTGTGGCCACATCCTTCGAAGCGCCTCTGAACGAGACGGTTTGTACGTACTGTGGACAGTGTGTCCAGGTATGTCCCGTCGGCGCCCTGACGGAGCACGATTCTACCTGGGAGGTTGTCGAGGCGCTGAACGATCCGGACAAGATTGTTGTCGTCCAGACCGCCCCCGCTGTGCGCGCTGCTCTCGGCGAGGAGTTTGGGTTGGAGCCGGGGACTCTTGTGACGGGACAGATGGCGGCCGCCCTTCGACGGCTGGGATTTGACTATGTGTTTGACACAGATTTTGCGGCGGATCTGACCATCATGGAGGAAGCCACTGAGCTGGTGGATCGCCTGACGCGCCACCTTAACGGTGAGGATGTGCCGCTGCCGTTGTTGACGTCCTGCTGCCCCGCATGGGTCAACTTTATCGAGTCCCAGTACCCGGAGCTGCTGGATATTCCATCTTCCGCAAGATCACCGCAACAGATGTTTGGCGCCATTGCCAAATCCTACTTCGCGGAGAAGTTGGGAGTTCGCCGCGATCAGATGGTGGTCGTCTCGGTAATGCCCTGTTTGGCCAAAAAGTATGAGGCGACAAAATTTGAGGATGACCACAATCCGGATGTGGACTATTCCATTTCCACCAGGGAGCTGGCGAACCTGATCAAGCGCATGAATATGGACCTAAAGGAACTGCCGGAGGAAGATTTCGACGATCCTCTAGGGGAATCCTCAGGCGCCGCTGTCATTTTCGGCAAAACAGGCGGCGTTATCGAGGCGGCGCTGCGCACGGCCTATGAATGGGTTACCGGGGAGACGTTGGAGAATGTGGAGTTCGAGGATATCCGCTCCACCTCCTACGGATTAAAGGTTGCCCATGTAAAGGTTGGAGATCTGACCTTGAACATCGGAATCTCCAGCGGCCTTGGAAACGCGCGCGCTCTGCTGGAGGAGATCAAGGCGGGCAATCCGAACAACCTTCACGCAATCGAGATCATGGCCTGCCCAGGCGGCTGCGTAAATGGAGGTGGACAGCCCTATGCCCACGGCGACATGAAGAAGGTTCAGGCGCGTCAGGCAGCGCTGTACCGGGAAGACTGCGGAAAGCCCATCAGAAAATCCCACGAGAATCCGTCTATCAAGAAGCTGTATGAAGAGTATCTGGTCAAGCCGAATTCAGAAAAGGCGCATCATCTGCTGCACACCCAATATACCGCCAAGGAAAGGGTATAAGGCGGACTGACGCCATAGACAAGACGCCGGGGACGATCTCCCGGCGTTTTGTAAGTTTTTATGGCAAAACACATAAAACGCCGCGCATTTTTATAGGCTTTTACAGTTTGTTCATATTATATTCATTTTTCTGTATTACACTAGTAAAGAAATACAATATTAGGGAGGTTTCTGCCTTGATAGAAGTTAAGAACTTGACGAAACGCTACGGGCAACATGTAGCCCTGGATAACGTTTCCTTCACAGTGCAAAAGGGCGAGATCGTAGGATTTTTGGGCCCTAACGGCGCTGGCAAGAGTACGACGATGAACATCATTACCGGCTATTTGTCGGCTACGGACGGAGAGGCGTATATAGATGGCGTCAACGTGCTGGAAAACCCTATGGCAGCTAAGAAAAAGATCGGATATTTGCCGGAGATGCCGCCTCTGTATTCGGACATGACCGTGGATGAATATTTGCGGTTTGTGTGCGATATTAAGAAGATTCCGACCGCGAAGCACGGAGAGACCATCGCGCAGGTGGCGAAGTTGGCTCGAATCTCGGATGTCCAGAAGCGACTGATCAAAAATCTGTCAAAGGGATATAAACAGCGCGTTGGCCTGGCGCAGGCATTGATCGGCAATCCTCCAGTCTTGATTTTGGACGAGCCTACCGTTGGCCTTGACCCAAAGCAGATTATTGAAGTTCGTGACTTAGTTAAGGGTTTGGGCAAGAACCATACGGTTATTTTGAGTTCCCATATTTTGCAGGAAGTGCAGGCTATCTGTGACCGTCTGATTATCATCAGCCACGGCCATATTGTAGCGACAGACACGCCGGAGGCTCTGTCCCACCACATCCTGCAGGTCAACAAACTGGATCTGCGCATCAAGGGACCCAAGAACGATATTCTCAGCGGGATTAAGGCGATCCCCGGTGTGGAAGTCGCTGAGATTCTGCGGATCCGCGAGGAGGATTCCGTCGATCTAAATGTGGAGTCCGAAGAGGATGTGGACGTGCGGGAAGCCATTTTCGAGTTTTGCCGCGAGCATAATTATCCGATCCTTATGATGAAGACCATGGAGATGAATCTAGAGGATGTCTTCCTCCAGATTACCGGAGAAAAGGGGGGTAAGCGATAATGCGCGCCATTTTTCTGAAAGAGTTTAAGTCCTATTTCAAGAGTCCCTTAGGATACGCCTATTTAGCGTTTATGTTGGTGATCTTTGGATTCTACTTCTTTGTCTACTGTCTATATCAGCAGACGCCAAATTACTCGTATGTGTTACAGGGCGTCACAAGCCTGATCGTGTTCGCAATGCCAATCCTGACCATGCGTCTCATGTCGGAGGAGATGAAGAACAAGACGGATCAGCTCCTGCTGACAGCGCCTGTCAAGACCTATCAGATCGTGTTGGGAAAATATCTGGCGGCAGTGGCGCTGTTTGCCATCTCTCTGCTTTTGACCGTGCCGCAGCCTTTGACTATCGTTGGGCTCGGCGGAGCGCTGCCGGTGGAGCAGGTTCTGGGGGCGTACATCGGATTCTTCCTGATGGGATGTGTCCTCATCGGCATGGGTATCTTCATATCATCTCTTACGGACAACCAGCTGGTTGCCTGCATATCCACCATTGCAGTGTTTTTGCTGATCTTTTTAACCGATGGGATCGGATCCATCCTGCCGACGGACCGCATTTTCGCCATGGCGTGCTGCATCGTGGTGCTAGCCATTGTAATTTTCCTGATTTACAGGGCGATCCGCGATATCTATCTTTCGGGAATCATCGGAATCCTGGGGCTGGCCGCGATCATCGTCCTATATTTCGTCAAGCCGACGGTGTATGACGGGCTGGTGGCCAATGTGCTGGACTGGTTGTCGATCCTCACCCGGTACTATGATTTCTACACTGGTATTTTTGATTTTAGTCATATCGTTTACTATCTAACTTTGACTGCCTTCTTTGTCTTCCTGACAGTACAGATGGTAGAAAAAAGAAGATGGAGCTAAGGGGGGAGATAACCGATGTCGAAATTAGATTTTAAAAACGCGGTCAAGCGCAATAAAAACCTCCGTTTTGGCGGATACGCCACCATTGTGACCATAGTTGTGCTGATTGTTCTTGTGGTCGTAAACGTGCTGTTCCAGCAATTGAAAATCACAATTGATCTGACGCCCAATAAGCTGTACTCCGTCGGGGACAAAACCACCGAGATTTTGGACGGCCTGACGCAGGACGTCAATATCTATGGCATCTACAGCCCGGGCACTGACGAGCAGGGGGATTATAACCCGCAGGTCAAGCGTTTTGTCACAAGCTATGTGGAAAACTCTAGCCGGCTGCACTACACGCAGATTGACCCTCTGTCCAATCCGACGTTTACGAAACAGTTTACATCGGATACGACGGACAGCATCAGCAATGGCAGTATCATTGTACAGGCGGCGGATTCAGAGTCCTTTAAGATCCTAACTCTCAGCGATTTTTACACCGTATCGACCAATTCTTCCACCGGATCGTCGGAAGTGACGGCCTTCTCCGCGGAGGAAGCGCTGACGTCAGCGGTCCAGTATGTGACCTCGGAGAACAATCCCATCATCTATCAGCTGACTGGCCATTCGGAGGCTGTGCTTGACAGCACCATTACCAGCTATCTGAAGAAGTCCAACTTCGATGTGTCCTCCTTGGATCTGATTCGTCCCGCAGAGGGAGACGATGCCGTGACACTGGAAGCGAATAACTACACCATTGTGATGATCAACAATCCCCAGAGCGATCTGACGGACAACGAGTATGAAATCCTGTTGGATTATATGGAAAAAGGCGGCCGTATGCTGGTGTTGGTGGAGAGTGATTTGCCGTCCCTGCCCAACTTTGAAAAGCTGTTGACCCGCTTTGGAATTAGCGTTGAGCGGGGAAGCGTGTGGGAGACATCCGCGAGAAACTACTATATGTATCCCAACCTTGTCATACCCAACTATGGCGACCATGATATCACCTCCGACATGACGGGCGCCAACTCGTACCTGCTCATGCTGAATCCGGCGGCGCTGACCGTCTCAGAGGATCGAAATCGCGCCACTACCATTACGCCTATCATGACCACGTCGGATGACGCGCTGATCAAAGGCGATCCGGAATCCACCGTGGTGGCTTACGAGGAGGGCGACACGAAGGGACCCTTTAACCTTGGCCTGGTGGCGGAGGAACAGAAATCCCTGGACAATACGGTGGTCACAGCCAAGATGGTTGTAGTGGGAAGCTCCTCCTTTATTGAGCGCAACAGCGGCACGATGCTCCAGGGAAATTATACAATGTTTATCAACATCTGTGATTATCTACAGGATGAGGTAAGCTCCCTGTATATCAGCTCCAAGAGTCTTGTCGAAGACGCGGTGCCTGTCACGACGCAGACGGTTATCACAGGTGGCTTGATCTTTGTGATTCTGATCCCGCTGGCTGTTTTAGCCTGTGGCCTCGTGGTGTATTTAAGGAGGAAACATCTATGAGCAGGGGAAAACGGCTGCTGGTTTTATGTTTGGTGTTGGTTCTGCTCGTGGGGACACTATCAGCCGTGGTGATCTTGAAGAAAAACGAAACCGACGAAGATTCCTCATCCTCGTATTCCGCCTCGACCTACGGCGTGATTCTGGAGAATGAGGAAAATACCCTCAAGTCCATTGCGGTCAAGAACAAAACAGACGAATACACACTGCTTTTGAAGAAGGAAACCAAGGAGAGCAGCGATGAGAGCGGAGAGCCGGAAGAAACGCTGACCTGGTATATTGAGGGGCATGAGGACTGGACGCTAAACTCCACATCCATCAGCAACCTTGTAGCCATCGGAACGCGGCTGAACGCCAGCGCTCTAGTCAACGAGGATGCAGCCAATGTGGATCTGGCGGAATTCGGCCTTAAGAACCCGGTGGCGACTGTGACCATTACGCTGGAGGACGGCACCCAGAAGAAAGTGTTGTTCGGAGATAATACACCGGATGGGATCTATTACTATGGCATGGTGGAGGGGGATCCGGCGCTGTACACTTTGGGCAGCTCACCGGGAAATGCGGCGACGGCGACCCTGTCAAGCCTGCGCAATGTCAGCTCCAGCAGTGTCAGCACAGAGGATGAGCTCTACTATTTCTTTGCCCAGCAGAAGGGGGAGCGGCCAATCGAGATCCAGTATCTCGGTGAGATTCCCGAAACGGAAAATTGGGAATACCACATGAGCTATTACATGCTAAAACAGCCCTATGACAATCCGACGATGGAAGTGACGGGCAACATTTCGGAGCTGTTTAAGGCCATTGGGACCATCACCATCGTAGATCAGATTGAGGAAAACTGCACGGACCTGGATCGATACGGAGTCGGGGACGAGCCGGAATACCGGCTGAAGATGACAACCCGCACACAGCTGGCCAGCGATGATTCCGACGCGGAGCCGGAGTATGAGTATACGACAGTCGATTACTATTTTGGCTTCACCTATGGGGATGATGATTCGATGATCTACTTCCGCGAGGGAGATTCAGACGAGGTCTTTGGCATCCAAAAATCATTCCTGGATGATGTGGACTTTAAGCCCTTTACGTATATTCAGAAGCTGGTTTACCTGAACAACATCGACAGGGTGGACGTCCTGAAGGTGACTGGCGATAAGGGAACCTATACTCTGTCCATTAAGCGGGAACAGGTTGAGGAGACGTCGGACGAGTCTGACGATTCCGAGGATCCGCTGGTCGCCTACCGGGTCAACGATACATTGACCAAGGAAGATCTGTTTAAGAAGGCGTATCAAGGCGTCATCGGTATTATGCCGGACTACGAGATCTACAAGGAGAAACCGGAGTACGATGAGACGGATGCCATCACCTTTGAGTTTTCCTTCCTCGACGGCACCAGCTACACGGTGAAATACTATAAGCTCTCGGAGTTCTACTATGTGACGCAGATTGACGAGGACACATGGTTTGCCTGTAACTATGATCAATTTAACACGATGTGGAGCGCATTAGAGGCGTGTCTGACTCAGGATTCCGAATCGTAAGGTGAGGACGCAGATCGCGTACAAAAAGAGTCGCCTGAAAGCTGTAGAGACAGCGAATCAGGCGATTCTTTTGTATTGGAGGCTGGACAAGGAGGGCTGCGAGCCTTACGCTTTGTTGTCTGGGTCCTCACAATCCTCTGCCGGCTTCCACGCCGTTCCGAATTTCACGTCCTTAAAAAGGGAGATAAGCCCCGTAAGCTGCTTTA
>CAUFVC010000072.1:0-9174 GCA_959029275.1 uncultured Eubacteriales bacterium
GCGACGCCTTTTCCCGGGAGATCAAAGGGCAGACGATCGAGATGATCCGTAGGGACCTTGGGACGGTGGATATGGTGGTTTACAGCCTGGCAGCGCCGAGGCGAACCGTGACGCCAGGGGAGGGAGAGCCCATAACCTATTCCTCTGTCATAAAGACAGTGGGCCAACCGTATACCAGCAAATCCATCGATCTTAGGACAAACCAGGTCACGCAGGTCACAGTGGAGCCCGCCACACAGGAGGAGATTGACAACACGGTGAAGGTCATGGGCGGGGAAGATTGGCAGGATTGGATAGCAGTGCTGGACGAGGCCGGCGTCCTGGCGGATGGAGCCGTTACGGTAGCCTATTCCTACATCGGACCGGAGCTGACATTCCCGATTTACCGAAATGGATCCATAGGGATGGCTAAGCGGCATCTAGCCCGGACAGCGGCGGCCATGACAGAGGAATACAAGGACAGAGGGATACGGGCCTATATATCCGTGAACAAAGCCCTTGTCACCCAATCCAGTTCTGCGATTCCCATTGTGCCGCTGTATATCTCCATTCTATTCAAAACGATGAAAGAGATGGACCTGCACGAAGGGTGTATACAGCAGATGTATCGCCTATTCCACAACAAGCTGTATTCTGGGGAGGTGGAGCTGGACGGGGAAGGACAGATCCGCCTTGACGACTACGAGATGCGGCCGGAGGTTCAAGAGCGCGTAATGAAGCTGTGGGAGACTGTATGCGACGAAAATCTACAGGACTCCGCGGATATTCAGGGGTATTGGGATGATTTTTACGCGCTGTTCGGTTTCAGGATTCAAGGAGTCGACTACGGGGCAGACCAGGAATCAGACCGCATCATTCCCAGTCTGAGCGCATCGGAGTAGGGGGAGTCGCCATGGCAATCGAAGCAGTGCGTGACTATATGAGGCAGTTTCACAGGGAGCAGGAGATTCTGGAGTTTCCAGCCTCCAGCGCTACGGTGGAGCTAGCGGCGAAAGCGGTAGGGGTGATTCCGGCCCGAATTGCAAAAACCCTTTCATTCCACGGTGGGAATGGAAGGGCGCTCTTGGTGGTGGCGGCAGGCGACTGTAAAATCGATAATCGCAAGTTTAAAAAGACCTTCAATATGAAAGCGAAGATGCTGTCCCCGGATGAGGTGCAGGTGTTGACGGGCCACGAGGTGGGCGGCGTCTGTCCCTTTGCAAACCCGGAGGGCACTAAGGTCTACCTCGATCAGTCGCTCCGGCGCTTTGAAACGGTGTTTCCCGCCTGTGGGAGCCGCCATTCCGCCATTGAACTGAGCGGTGACGATCTGTTCACGGTTTCCGGAGCTCTGGCGTGGGTCGATGTCTGCAAGCCGAATGTGGGGGATGATGCGCCGTGAGACACTTCAAGCTGGACCGCAAAAAAGGGTGGACTGCCCTGGTGACGCTGGCGGTGTTGGCAGTTCTGTATGGGCTTCTCTTCTTTTTCGTGGGCAGACCCATTCTCAGGACCCTTGGCGAACCGGAACAATTCCAGCGATGGGTCGATGATCTGGGGGGCTGGGCTTATGTATGCGTGATCGGGCTGACGGCAATACAGGGGATTGTCTCCATCTTTCCCATTGAAATCATAAATGTTGGAGCGGGCTATGCATTTGGCTGTCCCATGGGGACCTTGCTGATTCTGACAGGGATAGCGCTTGGCTCCGCCGGAATTTTCTTTATTGTGCGGCGTCTGGGAATGAAGGTTGTGGAGATCTTTGTTCCCCGCGAGAAGATTGATGAGCTGGCGTTCATCAAATCTGAAAAACGCCGCACGCTCTTTGTCCTGATTGCTTTTTTGATCCCGGGAACCCCAAAACGGACGATCTCCTACTTCATGGGAATGACGTCCATGCCGGCGGCTACGTTTATCATCGTGAGCACCCTGGCGCGCCTGCCCACCATCGCCGTCTCCACCTACGGCGGGGAAGCGCTGGGAAGCCAGAACTATACCATGGCTCTGATCATTTTTGCCTTCTTGATTTTGGCGGGAATTGCCGGTATGCTCGTGTACAGGCGTGTCTGGAAACCAAAGAAATCGCCAAAAGAGTAGGTCAGTCTTTGCGATAGGTCTGGACAAGATCCAGAAATTCCTCCCAGCGGTTTTGTTGGCGGATTTGCTCTGGACAATTCTTGCCGGAAAAGTCATAGTGCTGCCGCACATCCTCGAGAGTTAAATCGTAGGCGTCCAGGAGATAGGCTGTCAGCTTGGCGGCGTTGTCGAAGGTGCTGTCAAAATCACCTTCCGGGTTAACGCATAGTTCAATGCCGATGCCTGTCAGATTGCCCGGCCCCTCACGGCCGTCGCCGCAGTGCCAGCCCACTTCATTGTCGGGGAGATGCTGATAGATCTCATGGTCATCCACGGTATAGTGCCAGGAAGTCGACCCGTTTCCCCCGCTGGTCAGCAGCCGGGCGTGATTGGCGGCCCCGGTCCCCGGATCGGTGTTTCCTGTCTCGTGGATGACCACATACCGCACGGTGCGCTTTGTCCCAGGTCGCCCCTCCGATCCGGTGGGAATCAGATCCACGGTTAATGGGATCCCGTCGATGCTGTCCACCTTGGGCCGCTCCACAGTATAATTGGCGGAGGGAGATGAGGGCCTTGAGATGTGTTGATATTGTAAAGAATCCCCGCTGCTTGAATGCTCGCTTTTCTCTGTGGGCTCCCCGCTCGATTCCTCAAGTTTGACCGTATCGGCACGGGTGTCCATGCGGATAAGCCGGATGAGACATGCCGTGGCGACGATCAGCATGGCGGAGAGAAAAAGAGCGAAGAAAAGAGTCGCGTATTTTTTTTGTCGATTCATGGGATCACCTCTGCTTGTACAATACCAATCGAATGTATCCAATTTGTATCCAAGCTGTATCCGCAATGCATGAAAAGTTTGACGGTTTTATAAATACGCCAGTTCTTTTCTATAGGGAACGCCTCCTTGGGCGGCCTAAGTCCGAAGGAGCGCTACTCTGTGAATTGTGCCAGCACATTTTCCTTCAACAGCGCGGCAGAGAGGTCCGCGAGTTTGGCCGACTCCTCCGACAGCGATCGAAATGGCTCCAAATCTCGGATTTCCTCATGGGTCTCTGTGTTCCAGGCCCGGCTGTTTTCAAAGATGCCGTCCCTTGCCATTTCAAAGGCGATCTCATCGGTGAAGAAAGAGCCCTTCAGCATATAAGCCTGTGACGCCACAAATCCGGACTCTTTTGTCAGCAAGTTGCGGCCGAGGGCCATTCGGACGTGGTCAGAGTACCCCATGAGATCCAGTAGGGTTGGCATCAGATCAATCTGGCCGCCGGCGACAGAGCTTGTCAAGGATACGCCGGAGCCGGGGATATGAATGAGCAGAGGAACATTCATCATCTGATCATAATCGTATTCGTATCCAAGAAACTCCGACATGAGGGCGTTGCACTCCGGATCAGAGGACATGAGTCCAAAATGATCGCCGTAGAAAACGAGAATGCTGTCCTCGTATAATCCTTCCTGTTTCAACGTTTCGATGAACTTTCCAATGGCGGCATCCGTGTAGTGGACGCTGTTGAGGTAGTTTCCGAACCAGGTATTCTGGTGTTCCGGCGCAAGGGCGATCCCGGTGTACATATCGGTAATATCATAGGGACAGTGGCTTGTCAGCGTGATTAGAAAGGAGAAGAACGGCTTGGACAACTGTTTCATATAGGAAACGGATTGTTGAAAGAAATCTTCATCTCCGATACTCCACCCTACTTTGTTTTCTCTGGTCAGGGTATAATCCTTTTCAGAGTAAAAGTGCTGGAACCCCTGGACTGGGTACGCCTGGTTTCGATTCCAGAAGTCCGCGATATAGCCGTGCATCGCGGCGGTTTCATAGCCCTGCTCCCGCAGAAGCCAGGGCAGCCCATAAAAAGAATCGTCCTGGAATAATGTGTAAGACTGACCATACATAACGGGGAGCAGAGAGTTGAGGCTGGCGAACTCGGCGTCGGAGGTTCCCCCTTTGCCGATCTGTTGATAGTAATGGTCGAAATAGATCGTGTCGTTTCCCAGAAGGGCGGTGAGGTTCGGGGCAATCTCTTGCCCGTTGTAGGAGGCTCCCACGACGAAATCTTGAATGGACTCCATCTGGACCAAGATTAGGTTCCGCTTTTTCGCAATTCCGTGGTAGGGCGATTTTTTGACCGAGGTCTGCACATACTCGGTTACACGGCTGTCCGCCAATACTTCCTGGGCCTCCACGATCTTATAGCCCGTTAGAAAGTTTTTGACGTCCCGGATATGGTAGGTGAATAGCTCGCTGTGCTGCATGGCCGTCGGGATATCCCACTGGACGTTTGTAAAGGTGGAAAAGATAAGGAGTCCTGACAGACCGACGCCGGCAATGGGCATCCAGCGGACTTTGGGGATGGAGAAAACCACCTTTTTTATGAGCAGCGCCGCGATCAGCGGAAGATCCGCGATCATCAGCAGAAATGAGATGTCGAATAGCTCCTCCACCGTCCCGCCCTGCATTTTTTGCATCATGGAGATGAGCGAGAGAAGACCCAATACGGGGAGCTGATCATAGTATGTATTGTAGTATAGGTCGATGAACATGACGATGGAGACAACGGCGTCCAGCAGAAGATACTGGGCCCATTTTTTTCGCGGGGAACTTTTTCTGGCGGAGAAGATGCAGTATGCCAGTATTCCGTAAAATACGATTGTAAAAGGATAGCCGATCCCTAAGAGCGGCAGATCCGCCGACACATAGAACACGGTAAATTTAAAGATACATAGCGCGGTAAGGACACAAGTCCACAAAAGATTTTTATGCTTCATAGATGCTGGTACCTCCCCCTGTATTGAATTCCCCTGCCATGAAGGGATACGATTTCTCTATGTCAATCCCTGTCTGACAATGCTATTGTAACGCGAACTTCTTAGAAAAGCAATGGAAGAAATCTTAGAAAATTCTTAAGTCGCCATTGTGCATTGCAGGCGTAAAAAGTTGGACAGATTTGCAAAGTCATGGTAGAATATCTACGAAAGCGAAGGATTGGAGGGACCCTCACCGTGTTTGAGCATATTCTATTTGATTTGGACGGAACGTTAACGGACCCTTTTCTTGGGATTACCCGGTCCGTACAGTTTGCCCTGTCCCATTTTGGGATTTCTGTGGAGAATCTGGAAGCGCTGACATGTTTCATCGGACCGCCGCTGTTGGATTCTTTCCGGCAGTTCTACGGATTCACAGAGGAACAGGCGGAGGAAGCCGTGGTTTTCTATCGGATGTATTTCCGCGAAACCGGGATTTTTGAGAATGAAGTTCTGGCGGGGATTCCACAGCTATTGTCCAATCTCCTGGCGGCGGGGAAGAAGCTCTATGTGGCCACGAGTAAGCCGCAGATATTTGCGGAGCAGATTCTAGAGCATTTTTCCCTTCGAACATACTTTCAAGGAGTCTGCGGCAGCAACCTGGATGGAAGCCGCTGCCGAAAAGTTGAGGTCATAGACTGGATTCTTGGCACACTGCCGCCGGGCGCCTCCGCCGTGATGGTGGGAGATCGAATGCACGACGCGGCCGGCGCGAAGGAGGCGGGGATTCCCTGTATCGGCGTCACGTATGGCTATGGCGGGGAGGAGGAGCTGCGCCAGGCGGGGGCTGACCGCATCGCCGCAACGGTTCAGGAGCTGGAGCGGTGCCTGCTTGAAGAATGGTTGGAGCGGCCTGGGCCCAACCGGAGATGAGGGGAGAGAATCATGCAGTTAGAAGAGATGAGTCAATTTTTTAACACCCGTGTTGACATATACGAAGAGCATATGTTTACATGCGTTGACGGCGCCGGTGAGTATTATGAAGTGACGGCCGCACACTTTCCTGAAAGGGGCGCGATCCACATCCTGGATCTGGGATGCGGCACCGGATTAGAGTTAGATGCCCTGTGGAAGCGCAACCCGGAGATTGAGGTGACGGGGGTGGATCTGGCGGGCGATATGCTGGCGGTGTTAAGAAAAAAACATCCTGACAAAAAGCTTCGCCTGATCCAGGCCTCCTATTTTGATGTGGATTTCGGCGAGGGGCGGTTCGACGCGGCCGTCTCGGTACAGACCATGCACCATTTCACCCATGAGGAAAAGATAAGCCTGTACCGGAGGCTCTGCGCGAGCCTGAGGCCGGGAGGCTGGTACGTGGAGACGGACTATATGGCTCCCGACTCACACTATGAGGCGCAATGCTTTGCAGACTATGAACGGTTAAAACGGGAACAGGGGCTTGGCGAAGGCTTTTACCATTTTGACCGTCCCTGCACGGTGGAACATCAACTGTCCATGCTGCGGACAGCTGGTTTTGCGGACGCCCAGGAGTGCTGGCGGTGCGGTGGGACAAGCGTTTTGCTGGCGAGGCGGTAAATTGGGGCTTGCCATGGGAGCGCATATGGGATATACTTACTTTCAAAGTACATATTGACCGATGGAAAGGAAAGATTGCGATGGACAGTCGATTACAGGACGTTCTGGCAGGGCGGGAGGACAACTATATACTTCCCTTTTATTGGATCAAAGAAAACAAGCGTGAAATTTTAGCGCAGGAAGTGCAGCACATCCAGGATTGCGGCATTCGCGCTTTCTGCGTCGAAGCCCGGCCATATGAGCACTTCGGTGAGGCGGACTGGTGGACGGACATGGGAATTCTGTTGGAGGAAGCCAAGAAGCGGGACATGAAGGTGTGGCTGCTGGATGATAAACATTTTCCCACGGGGCAGGCCAACGGCAAGATGAAGAACTATCCACAGCATCGAAAATGGCATTTGCGGGAAGAGCATGTGGACGTGATGGGGCCCATGCAGGGAGCGTCCGTTCTTGTATCGCCGCTGGACGGGGAGGCGGAGGAGACTTTATTGGGCGCGTACGCTTATAGGCGAACCGGCGTGAAGGAAGAGTTGGAGGGAAAGCCCATCTGTCTGACCGGCCATGTGAAGGGCCGTTTCCTCTACTGGGACGTGCCGGAAGGATGCTATCGCATCTTTTTGATTATCAGGACAAGAAAGGGAGGCTCCCAGGACTACATTCATCTCATCGACCGAGAGAGCGTTAAGGTCTTGCTGAGGGAGGTGTACGAGCCCCACTATGAACATTTTCATGAGTACTTCGGCAATACCTTCGCAGGCTTCTTCTCCGACGAGCCGCAGATGGGGAACAAGCGGTTTGAGTGGCTTGCGCCGGACAATGGGTTTTACGAGTATTCGGTTGGGCTTCCCGGTCTGAGTCTTCCCTGGAGCGATGAATTGGAGCGGCGTTTGCGGGAGTGGGCCGGCGGTGATTGTTTGCCTTATGTGGCCGGGCTGTGGTACCCTATGGGGGATGCGACCCATGAAATCCGGGTCGCCTATATGGACGCGGTGACCCGCCTGTACCAGGAGGCGTTTTGTATGCAGCTGGGCGAGTGGTGCCGCGCCCATGGCGTGGAGTATATCGGGCATATTATCGAGGATATGAATGCCCATGCCCGGCTTGGGTGTAGCGACGGCCATTATTTTCGGGCGTTGGACGGGCAGGACATGGCCGGAATCGATATTGTACTCCATCAGGTCATGCCCGGATTCGCGCATTACGAGACGGCTGCATCTCTATTTGGCGGAAAGGCGGACCCGGCCTTTTTCCAGTATGTCTTGGCCAAACTAGCGGCATCCCACAGTCAGCTGCAGTCGCGGATGAAGGGGAGGGCCATGTGTGAGGTGTTTGGCGCCTACGGCTGGGCGGAGGGGTCCGCTGCGATGAAGTGGCTCATTGACCATCTGCTAGTGCGGGGGGTCAACCATTTTGTCCCCCACGCCTTCTCCACGGAGTTTCCCGATCCGGATTGCCCTCCTCATTTTTATGCCGGAGGTAAGAATCCACAATTTGCGGATTTTGGCGTCCTGATGCGATATGCCAACAAGGTGAGTCATCTGCTGACGGGGGCGGAGCATATAGCCAATGCCGCCATCCTCTATCACGGGGAGGCGGAGTGGGCCGGCGGGGAGTATATGCTGGTCCAGGAGCCAGCGCAGGTGCTCTACGACGCTCACATCGATTATGATATCGTCCCCATCGACAGCGTCTGCGGGCAAGCGGTGGTAGATCAGGGTAAATTGCGGATTGGAAATGGATGCTTTGACTGTCTGCTGGTGCCAAGGGCACAGTATTTGCCCTCGGCGTTTTTGGAGCAGGTGCGGAGGCTGGCGGGCCAGGGAGCGAAAATCTGGTTTCTCGATGGGCTGCCGGAGGCGGAAGGATTTGCAATGCCGGTGGTGAGGCTGAAGGACCTGGCGGATGCTATGAGAACGGAGGGGTTCGTGGATGTGAAGGTTGACGGGGAGTTTCCATTTCTGCGAATTTACCATGCATCCAGGGGGAAAACCCAGTATTGGATGCTATTTAACGAGTCCACCACCCAGCCAGTGCAGACGAGGGTGTACACGGGGCATAGCGGGTCGTACCAGCAATTGGATTTCCTTTTGGATTCTGTGTCGGAGGGAGTGTCGGAGGACGGCTGTTTTCCCGTCGCGTTAGCGCCATACCAGTCGGTGATCTTTGTCATGGACCCGGACTTTGCCTTTGCGCCATCGAGACCGAGACGTCTGGTGGAGAGCCGTGTATTGTCTTTGACCTATGCGGTTTCCATTGCAAAAGCGGGTGAGTATCCGAACTTTGTTCACTATAGGTCGATGGAGGTGCTGACCAATCTGACAGGTCCGGAGGAGATGCCGGAGTTTTCTGGAACGATGCGGTATACGGCGATTCTGACGGTACACGATCCCAGCGGGATTCAGGTGCTTGATCTGGGCACAGTGGGAGAGACGGCGGCGCTTTGGGTTAACGGTGTGCTGATTGGGCGAAGGATCTGTCCGCCGTACCGCTTCCAGTTGACGGGCATTTTGCGCCCCGGTGACAATACAGTGGAGATTGAGGTTGCCAACACGCTGGTCCAGCAGATGAAAGACAGGCTGTCCCGCTATATGCAGATTGGACCGTCTGGGCTGTTGGGACCGGTGGTTTTGGAGCGGTATGCGGAGGAATAGATCGAGGTATGGAACCATACAAAAGGACGTCTCCCGGAAGCTGTGGGAAACGTCCTTTTGTGTGTTAAGTAGGAAGCTACGCCAGCGTCGCCTTCGCCACCCGGACGCAGAAGCTCCTTCCGTATTCCTG
>CAUFVC010000073.1:0-9117 GCA_959029275.1 uncultured Eubacteriales bacterium
TTATGATGTTATCGGCGTGACGATGCAGATCTGGCAGGATGAGGATCGCTGCCACGTCGAGGAAAACGGCGGCTGCTGCGGCGTCTCCGCCGTTCGGGATGCGTCGGCTGTGGCCCAGGCCCTGGGGATTCCCTATTATGTGTTGAATTTTAAAGACGTCTTTCGCAGCAAGGTGATGGACTATTTTGCGCTGAGCTACTATCAGGGCAGAACTCCCAATCCCTGCATTGCCTGCAACCGGTATGTAAAATGGCAATCGATGCTGCAAAAAGCATTGTCCCTGGGCGCGGATTTCATCGCCACCGGACACTACGCGCAGGTGGTCAGGCTTCCGAATGGGCGCTATACGCTAAAAAAAGCGGATCACGGCAAAGATCAGACCTATGCCCTCTACAACCTGACACAGGAGCAGTTGGCCCGCACGCTTATGCCCTTGGGCAAGTATACAAAAGCGCAAGTCCGCGCCATAGCCGAGTCTATCGGGTTACCTGTGGCCAACAAGCCGGACAGCCAGGAGATCTGTTTTGTGGAGGACAGGGATTACGCCGGCTTCTTGACACGGTACACGGGAAGGGAAGCGGAACCGGGTCATTTTGTGGATACCCAGGGCCGCGTCCTTGGCAATCACAGAGGAATCATCCATTACACCATCGGACAGCGAAAAGGGCTGGGAATTGCACTGGGCCGGCCAATGTTTGTCGTCGAGATCCGTCCCGAGACACGGGACATTGTCCTGGGGGAGGATCAGGATTGTTTCTCCGCCGGGTTGCTGGCAGACGACTGCAATTGGATGCTGCTCTCGGACCTTGCGGTTGGGCAGACGGAGAGAGTCTTGGGAAAGATCCGGTATTCCCATGAGGCAGCGCCGTGTACCATTGTCCGGCGTGGGGATGGCCTTGTAGAATGCCGGTTTGAGGAGAAGCAGCGGGCCGTCACGCCAGGACAAGCCGTCGTCTGGTACCGGGATGGCTACATTTTGGGAGGCGGCTGTGTTTTACAGCGCATTGAGAAAGGGAGGTTCACATGCAGTATGTGATTATTGGAAACTCTGCTGCCGGCGTATCGGCAGCGGAGGTGTTGCGGAAAGCAGATGCCGAATGCGATATCACCATCGTCTCGGAGGAAGAGTACCGTGTGTATAATCGTCCATTGATTGCCCGGTATATGGGCGGTGAGATTGGGGAGGAGAAGCTGTGGTACCGCACGGATAGCTTCTATGAGGAGAAACGGATTCGTCTGTACAGGGACACCCAGGCGGTGCGGATCGACCCGAAAGAGAAATACATCTTTTTATCCAATGACGATCAATTGCCCTATGACCGGTTGCTGCTGGCCACAGGGGCGCAGCCTTTCGTTCCCCCTATGGAGGGGCTGGAGAGCCATCCGAACTTCCACACGTTTCTTGAACTAAAAAATGCTAAGCGGGTAAAGGAGACGGCCGGCGAGGACACAGAGGCGGTGATTCTGGGCGCTGGGCTGATCGGTTTGGAAGTGGCGGAGGAGCTGCGCCATTACACGAGGCGGCCAGTGCATGTGGTGGAACTGGCGCCGAGGCTCCTTCCCACCATATGTAATACGGCGGCCTCGGAGATCCTTAAGCAAACCATGGAAGCGAGGGGAGTCGTATTCCATCTGGAGAATACAGTGACGCGCGTGGAGGGGACATGTCTCCATCTCAAGGATGGGGCTAGCCTTCCATCACAGCTTTTTATCGCCGCTGTCGGCATTCGCGCCAATGTGAAGCTGGCGCAGACGGCGGAGGTGCAGATCAATCGGGGGATTGTGGTCAATTCCAGGATGGAAACCTCTGTACCGGATATTTACGCGGCCGGCGATGTTATCACCACCGTCGATCCCGTCACAGGAAAGCCTGCGGCCATTTCTCTATGGTCAGCCGCCTATGCGCAGGGACAGTGCGCTGGCAAAAATATGGCGGGGCAGAGTGTGGACTATTCGCCGATGCCCATGGTCAATGATATTGCATTTTTCGGAGTTCACGTTATCAGCGCATTGGCCTCCAATACAGAGGACCCGGAGGCCACAATCTATGAGCAGAGGTGGGACGACGAGTACCGCCGTGCTGCGGTCAAAGATGGCCGGCTGCTGGGATTGCTGGCCATCTCATCCGGTGAGAAGGCGGCTGGCGTCTCCAAGAAATTCCGAAAGGCTCTCTCCGCAGAATTCGTTTCTCAGGAGTTACTTGACGACTTGTTGGCGGTACGCGAATGAGCCGCTGGCCCTATGCGCTTATCGCCTGGTATCGGGACGCCAAGCGGGATCTGCCGTGGCGCAGGACAAAGAATCCATATGCCATCTGGGTATCCGAGATCATGCTACAGCAGACGAGAGTGGAAGCGGTGATGGGCTATTACAGTCGATTTATGGCAGCGTTTCCCACCATAGCGGATCTGGCCCACGCCGGCGAAGATATGGTGCTGAAGCTGTGGGAAGGGCTTGGCTACTATTCGAGGGCGAAAAATCTCCAGCGGGCGGCCAGGATCATCTGTGAGCAGTACGGAGGGGTTTTTCCGTCCGAATATGAGGCGGTGCGGGCATTGCCGGGCATCGGGGACTATACCGCAGGCGCCATTCTCAGCATCGCCTTTGACCAGCCGTATCCCGCGGTGGATGGCAATGTGCTCCGCGTGATGGCAAGACTGTATGGCATCCGACAGGACATTCTGTTGCCAAAGACGAAAACAGCGATTACGGATATCCTAACCCAGTGCTATCCCAAGGACGCAGCCAGCGACTTTGCGCAGAGCCTGATGGAGTTGGGAGCCATGGTTTGTATCCCTCAGACGCCGCGGTGTGGACAGTGTCCCATCTGCGGCCAGTGCTCCGCTTACGCCACAGGAATGCAGGCGGAGCTTCCTGTGCGGCGAAAAAAGGAAAAGCCCCAGGAAATCCAGATGCGAATTGCCGTGCTGCGCAATGAAAAAGGACAGGTGTTGATGGCCCGCCGGCCGGATACGGGGCTCCTGGCGGGGCTCTGGGAATTCCCCGGAGTCGAGGCCAGCACGGAAGCGGAATTTGAGCAAAGGATGCGGGAACACTATGGTTTGCAGATCCGTCCCATCAGACATCTCGTCAACGCAAAGCATGTATTTTCCCATCAGGTCTGGCAGATGCAGGCCTATGATGCCAGGCTGGAGAAGCCCGCTCCGCCCCTCGAGACCATGCGGTGGGTTGGCGAGGAGGATCTGGACACCATCGCCATTCCGGCGGCCTTTAGCAGAATCCGTCAGGTCGTGTTTGAGGAATTGATGTAAAGGACCGATACGAAGCCCAAGAGAAAATTAGGCTGTCGCAAATTTAATTTTGCGACAGCCCTTTTGGCATCTTTACAAGCATTTATCTAACATTGTACGGCGGCTAGCTCATGGATGTGTCCCGGTACAGAATCCCTTCCAGAGTAAAGGAGGAATCCGTCTGGGTAAAGATCAGCGTCAATTCCTTCCAGTCCACGGCGCCGGGGGACATATAGCTGACGGTCTGCGCGCCTGGGTATACCTCCCGGATCTGCGACAGGGCATCCGTCTCATTGGTGGAGACTGAAGCCTGGGATAGAAAGTCCACGGGGTATAAGAATTTATCGTAGTATTCTGCGGGCGTCATGGAGATATCTGCACCGCTCCCCGGATAGCTGCCGAAAACGATAGAGGCGGTGCCGGACAGCCAAGTGGAGAGATTTGATTTGGAGATGACCACATCCGACGCGGTGTCAACACTGCCGGCCGGGGAGAGGCGCAGACCCGCGTCCCCCACATAGGAGCTCAGAGCGCCAAAATCCTTCTGTCTGAGCGCGGCCATAACAGACTGAGACGCGGACTCAAGGGTTACAGGTTCCTCCGGGGAGCTCTCTACCTGAGAGCTTTCGTCCTCCTGCGAGGACTCATCCTCCTGCTGACTCACATCGCTAGCCTCAGAGCTTTCCTCGGGTATAGACTCCTCCTGGGACGATTCTTCCTGGGACGAGTCATCCCCAGAAGAGTCGTCCGGCAACGATTCGACGGCAGAGCTCTCCTCCGACGACGAGGCGGAATGATCCTGAAAGGGTTTGACCAGCAGGTACACGATGCAACCGATGAGGAGGAGCAATATAAGAATAAGCAAAACCTTGACGAATTTCTTCATAGTTTCGGACCTCCATTTAAAAATTTACAGCTTTATTGTAGCACGCCCGTCCGAGAAATTCAAGAAAACTCCCGCTTTGTTCAAAAATCTGTAAGATCCCAGCGGCGAGAGAGCCTGTGGAGATGGAATTTCCGCTGTAAAAGCATTTGACAGAATCGGAAAACAACGGTAGAATATAGGAGTCCGCTGTTTGAGGCCCATTGGCTTTTGCGCGGAGGAATGGAGGAGCAAGATGAAGCTTTCCAAACGAAATAAGACGTTGCTGACGATCATCGGAATCTCAATTGTTTTATTTGTCGCCATCTTAAATCTGGGTTCCATCTTTACGGTGCTTAAGTCAGGGATCGCGCTGGCTCAGCCCATTCTGGTGGGATGCGCCATTGCCTTTATTTTGAACGTATTTCTGAAATTCTTTGAGGAGCGCGTCTTTCGGCGTTTGCAGGGTCCTCAGCACAAGATCTGGAATAAAATTCACAGGCCCGTCTGCATTACCCTAACGATGCTCGTTGTTCTTGGGATCATCCTAGTGGTGATCCGGCTGATCCTCCCGGAGTTGGTGGAAACCATCAATACGCTTGCGGACAATATTCCCTCGTATATCAAGCAGATTCAGACGTGGATCGAGCAGGCGATGGAGGCGCTCCATATTTCGGAGGCGACTTTCGCCGATGTGGAGATCGACTGGAACAAGCTGAGCTCTATGGTGGTGGATTTTCTGAAGAACGGATCCGCCCAGGTGCTGACGGCCACATTCACTATCACCTCCTCTATTTTTAGCACTGCCGTGAATTTTATTATGAGCGTCATATTTGGCATTTATATACTGGGACAAAAAGAAAAACTCAGCCGTCAGCTGAAACAGATTCTCTTCGCCTACTTGCCCAATGCGAAAGCCGCCAGGGCATTGGAAATCGGCCGTCTCTCCAATCGCATTTTTTCAGCGTTCGTATCGGGACAGCTGACGGAAGCTGTGATCATAGGCGTTCTGTGCTTTGCCGGCATGACCGTCTTTCAAATGCCCTATGCCCCCATGATCGCGGTTTTGGTGGGCTTTACGGCGCTGATCCCCATGTTCGGAGCCTTTATCGGGACCGCCATAGGCGCCTTTTTAATCCTGATGGTCAGTCCAATCAAAGCGTTTTGGTTTGTTATTTTCATTATTGTACTACAGCAAGTGGAGGGAAATTTAATCTACCCTCGCGTCGTGGGGACGTCGGTGGGGCTGCCGGGAATTTGGGTTTTAGCCGCCATCATAGTCGGAGGAGGGGCTTTCGGCATGATCGGGATGCTGGTCAGCGTTCCCATCGCCTCCGTCCTGTACTGTCTGCTGCGGGAGTCTGTTGGAAAGAGGCTCAAGCGAAAGTCTATGTCCCCCGAGGCGCTGGAGGAGGTTGGTCAGATTGGAGGTAAACAAAATGAATCCGATGCATCGGTTTCCTAAAATACCGGGAAAAGCGGTGGTGGTCTTTTCGGGCGGCCAGGACTCGACAACCTGTCTGTACTGGGCGCTGCAAGTCTTTGACGAGGTGGAGGCCGTTACGTTTTTTTATCAGCAGCGGCACCATCTTGAGGTGGAGGCGGCAAAACAGTTGGCCAAGAATGCGGGAGTCCGGCATCACGTACTGGACGTGTCGGTGATGAATCAGCTGGCGCCCAGCTCGTTGACGAGGGAGGAAGTTCCGGTTCTCTCTGCGGAGGAGGCCCAGGAAGGGCTCAGCAAGGGGGAGCTGCCGAGCACCTTCGTGCCAGGGCGCAACATGGTATTCTTAACCTTTGCGGGCATTCTGGCGCGGCAGGTGGGCGCGAAGCATATTGTAGCGGGTGTCTGTGAGACAGATTTTTCCGGGTATCCCGACTGCCGGGACATGTTCGTCAAGAGCCTAAATGTGACGATGAATCTGGCAATGGAAGAGTCCTTCGTCATCCACACGCCCCTTATGTGGCTGGATAAAAAGGCGACTTGGAAGATGGCGGATGATCTGGGCGTGCTGGATATCATAAAAAATCAGACCTTGACTTGCTATAACGGGATTATGGGGGACGGCTGCGGGATATGTCCGTCCTGTTACCTGCGCAGGCGAGGATATGAGGAATATATGGAGAGCAAGCATGGTACAGATTGCGAAAGAATTTGAATTTGAAGCGGCTCACCAGCTGGAAAGCCATGACGGGCAGTGTGCCAATATCCATGGCCATTCCTACCGGCTGCGGGTGACGCTAAAGGGAATCCCCCGTGAGCAGGAAGATGCAAAAGAGGGCTTTGTCATTGATTTTAAGGAGCTAAAGCAGAGGGTCAAGACTGCATTTTTGGATGAATGGGATCACGCTTTTCTGGCAAAGGGCACAGAGGCAATTCTGCCCCAGATGAAATCGCAGGGGCTTAAAATCGTGGAGCTAGGATTCCGGGCCACGGCGGAAAATATGTGTCAGCACATCGCATGGCTGCTGTACAGACAAGGTCTGCCTGTGGACTCGGTCCGGCTATACGAGACGAGGACAAGCTACGCACAGGTTGCCATGGAGGACCTGATCCGCCAGGGGGGGCCTTCCTGCTATAACCGGGAAAAACCGGTTTGCCTGGACGGAAAGCTCCCGGTCAGCGAAATCTTCGGCCCGACGATTCAGGGTGAGGGGATGGCCATCGGACAGAAGAGTTTATTTCTGCGGATGTATGGATGCGACGATCATTGCAGCTGGTGCGACAGCACATATGCGTGGGATGGGCGGGAAGCGCCAGAATACTGGACTGTAGAACAAATTGTTCAAAAAATCCAGGAGCTGGGACAGCCTTGTGGATGCCGCTATATCACCCTGACAGGGGGAAATCCCTGTATCCATGAGGGATCCGCCATGAGCTCTCTCGTCACAGTCTTGAAGAGATATGGCTATCACATCGGGGTGGAAACCCAGGGGACAAAGAATCCGGATTGGCTGCTGGAGACGGACGCTGTGACCATCAGTCCGAAGCCGCCATCCAGCGGAAACCCCACATCCGCCGCCACTGTCCTGCCCCTGGTACGGCGGCTACAGCAGCATCGGATTCCTTTTTCCTTTAAGGTCGTGCTGTTTACGGAGGATGATTTTGCTTATATGAAACAGATGTACCGCCAATTTCCAGGGCCTGAGTACCCCTGGTATGTTCAGCCGGGAAATGGAAATTCAAAGGATACGTTTGCGCTCGCCCAGGCGGTTGCGCGCTACGAGGACATATGCCGGCGGATCTTGCAAGATCCGGAGTTAACCTGGGTCAAGCCCTTACCCCAGCTGCACACCTGGCTGTGGGGAAATGAAAGGGGAGTGTGAGTGTGGATACCCAATTTTCAGAAAGAGAGAGAAAGAAACTAATGGCGTCAGGCATCGATCCGGACCGGTTTTCCCGACAGGAGCAGCGGGATATGAAGGAGCAGATCCTGCCGGCGTTTCAGCGGTTGATTGAAATCTGCGGCGATGATCCGACACGGGAAGGGATGGAGGACACTCCATTTCGGGCTCTCAAAGCTTTCTTAGAGTATACAAAAGGATACGGGACAGATCCCGCGGATCATCTGGCCACAACGTTTCCAGCGCATAATCAGGATCTGGTCCTGGTCCGCGACATTGAATTCTTCTCCCTGTGTGAGCACCATATGGCCCCGTTCTATGGGAAATGCCATGTGGCCTATATCCCGAGACAGAGGATAACCGGGCTGTCGAAGCTGGCGCGGGTGGTGGAGGGCTACGCCAGGCGATTCCAAGTGCAGGAGCGGATGACAGAACAGATCGCAGACGCGGTCATGGACCGGCTGGATGCGCAGGGCGCTATCTGCGTCATTGAGGCCCGGCATATGTGTATGGCCATGCGGGGCGTGTCCAAAACAGATGCCGTCACAACAACGTCGGCCATACGGGGAATCTATAATGAAGATTCCGACCTTCGAATGGAAACGATGAATCTGATCAAAGGGTAGGAGACGAGTATGCAGGGAAGAAGTAGAGAAGAATTATCTGGAATACATTTCCTGGGAAATCAAAAAACGACATATCCTGTCAACTATGCGCCGGAAATGTTGGAGACATTTGTCAACAAACATCCCGATCACGACTACTGGGTAAAGTTTAACTGCCCAGAGTTTACCAGCCTGTGCCCAATGACGGGACAGCCGGATTTTGGCTGTGTGTATATATCCTACGTGCCAGATCAGAAGATGGTGGAGAGCAAATCCCTCAAGCTGTACCTCTTCAGCTTCCGCAACCACGGGGATTTTCACGAGGATTGCTGCAACATTATCATGGAGGATCTGATTCGCCTGATGGAGCCCAAGTATATTGAAGTTTGGTGCAAGTTCACCCCCCGGGGTGGGATCAGCATCGACCCTTACTGCAACTATGGACGCCCGGGAACGAAATACGAGGAAATGGCGGAGTTCCGGTTCCGCAGCCATGATCTGTACCCGGAGAAAGTGGATAACCGGTAGGGGGTTACGTCCGGCTGCTGTCCCGGACGATGAGTTTGCCGGGAATGATGACCTCATCGGGAATCGGATGGCCTTGCAGCCGCTCTTTCATGAATAGATGCGCCGTTCGGGCGATGTCCTTCTGGTTGAAGGCGATGGTGGATAAAGCCGGGGTGCTCCTCCGGCTTTGATCGATGTTGTCGATGCCGATGACTTTGACTTGCTCAGGGATTTGAACGCCCCACCGGGTGAGCTCTTGCATGGCGCCCAATGCCATCATATCGTTGCTGGCGACGAGGCCGTCAAATTCGACGCCCGTTTCTAGGAGCGCCCGGATTCCCTTTGAGCCGGAGGAGAAGGACCAGTTTCCATCCGCGATCAGGGCGCTATCCATGGATACGCCGGAGCCCGCCAGGGCTTCCCGGTACCCTTCCAGCCGATTCCGATTGACAGAATCATCGATTCCATTGAGAAATATGATTTTGCGGCAGCCCTGCTGCAACAAGTGTTTTGTTGCCTGAAAGCCGGAGACGAAATCCGCGTAGTT
>CAUFVC010000074.1:0-9030 GCA_959029275.1 uncultured Eubacteriales bacterium
CCTTTAAAGACGGTAAGGTGTATGATATCAAGATCTAAGCACAGACGCTCAACATTTCTTAGGAAACCGTGCAAAACATGGTTGACTATGAAACGGGGTCAGAATATTGATAAGGCCTGTGGTGTCCAATCACCGCCGGTTTTTTTTACCGCAGATAAAAGTATGGCAAAGCCATTGACAAATCTGTTATAACTGTATATACTGTTAATATACAGATGAATGAGAGGGGTGACAGAGTGAATATCTTCATTGACAATAAAAGCGGGGCCCCCATATACGACCAGATCTATTCTCAGATCAAAAATCAGATCATCAATGGAACGCTGCAGGAGGATGAGGCGCTTCCTTCGATCCGAAATCTGGCAAAGGATCTTCGGATCAGCGTGGTGACAACAAAGCGCGCCTACGATGAGCTAGAAAGAGAAGGATTTATCTACACGGTGGCGGCCAAGGGATGCTTTGTAGCCCCCAAGAATGTAGAGCTGCTGCGCGAAGAGAACCTAAAAAAGATTGAAGATTATATGCGGAAGATTGCACAGCTAGCCGCATCCTGCAATCTGACCAAGCAGGATATTTTGGATATGTTCGATATTATCGAGGAGGAATAAGCGATGAATGCACTTGAAATAAAGGGTTTGACCAAATCCTACACAGGCTTCACAT
This sequence comes from uncultured Eubacteriales bacterium, assembly GCA_959029275.1. Taxonomy (GTDB): domain Bacteria; phylum Bacillota; class Clostridia; order Lachnospirales; family Bianqueaceae; genus Bianquea. Next base: position 664 of record CAUFVC010000074.1, read on the forward strand.
TGGATCATATCGATCTGGCGCTCCCGTGCGGATGTATCATGGGCTTGATTGGTGAGAACGGAGCCGGTAAGAGCACCACCATCAGGCTGATTCTGAACATGATCCGGAGAGACAGCGGAACCATAACCATTCTGGGAAAGGACAATCGGGGCGAGATGAAGATGACGAAAGAGGATATCGGCGTTGTCTTAGATGAGGTAGGGTTCCCGGAATGCTTAACCGCAAAGCAGGTTCACAACATCATGCGCAATACCTATCAGAGATGGGATGAAACCGTATACTTTGCATACCTGAATAAACTGGATATCCCCAGCGACAGAGAGTTCAAAGATTTTTCCCGCGGCATGAAGATGAAGCTAGGAATTGCAGTTGCCATGTCCCACCACCCGAAGCTGCTGATTCTGGACGAGGCGACCAACGGGCTGGATCCGGTGGTTCGGGATGAAGTGCTGGACATATTCAGTGAATTCACAAGGGATGAGACCCATGCGGTCCTGATCTCGTCCCATATTGTCAGCGACCTGGAAAAGATCTGCGATTATATTGCATTTCTGCACAAAGGGAAGCTGTTATTGTGTGAAGAAAAGGATGTTCTTTTGGAGCGGTACGGGATACTCCACTGCACGGCAGAGCAGCTGCGAGAATTGGATCCGGGCGCCATCCGGGGCAAGAAGGAGTCGGCCTATGGCGTGGAAGCCGTTGTCCGGCGGGACGCCATCCCATCGGGCATGAACGTCAGCCCGGTCAGCGTGGAAGAACTCTTTGTGTTCATGGCGAAGGAGGCTAAATAAGATGAAGGGATTAATTTTAAAGGATTTCTATATGGCAATCAAATATTGCCGGTTCTATCTGGTGATTACAGTCATTTTTGCTATCGCCTCGATCTACGGCGACAGCGCGTTTTTCCTGTTTTATCCGGTGCTGATGGCGGGCATCATTCCTATCAACTTGATCTCCTACGACGAAAAGAGCAAATGGAATGTGTATGCGGGGGCTTTCCCCTATACGCGCAGGGAGTATGTGTCGGTGAAGTATATTGTCACCCTGATTTTCTTAGGGATCGGCATAGGATTGATCGCCATTGCGCAGGCTGTCCATATGTTCATGGCGGGGGATGTGGATTGGAACTCATACGTCACCATACTCTCCGTGCTTCCGGCGCTAGGTCTCATATCACCGTGCATATTGCTGCCTACGGTATTTAAGCTTGGCGTTGAAAAAGGAAGGATTGTATATTTTGCCGTGATTTTTGCCGTCTGTGGAACCTTTGCTGTCCTGGGTGCGCTGAGCATTGATCTCAACATGGGCCAATTCCTCCACAATATCGGTTCATGGCTGATACCAACAGCGCTTGGCATAGGCGGGCTACTCCTTATCGCTTCCTGGAATCTCTCAGCATATCTCTACCAAAGACGGGAGATATAAGTCCAGCCATGGGATAGCGGGCATTTGAATAGGCGCGGGCAGAGTTTCAGCCTGCGCCTTTCTGCGGGGCGATTTTGGTGATGCAGTGTCACTTGTTGAGGTTGACAAATGGTTGAAGGAGTGCTATTATATCACCGGGTTAGTTAATACTAACTACGATGGGAGGAGTAGGCATGTTTCTAGAAATTTCACAGGTGGAAAAGTACTACGGAAGTGGAGAAAATCGTGTACAGGTGTTAAAAGGTATCACAACCGGTGTGGAGAAGGGGGCGGTCTGCGTGCTGTTGGGGCCATCCGGATCCGGCAAATCCACACTGCTCAATATCATCGGCGGTATCGAATCGGCGGAAGCCGGCAGCATATCCATCGATGGCGAGCGAATCGGCGATATGAATGAGCGTCGCCTATCCCTTTACCGTCGAAACCATCTCGGGTATGTCTTTCAATTTTATAACTTGATTCCAAATCTGACAGTAAAAGAAAACATCGAGGTGGGCGCGTATCTCAGCAAAAAAGCGCTGGATGTACAGGAACTTTTACATACGCTGGGCCTCTGGGAACACAGGGATAAACTGCCCAATCAGATCTCAGGCGGGCAGCAACAGCGAACCTCCATCGGCCGCGCCATTGTGAAAAACCCGGATATCTTGCTCTGCGACGAGCCCACAGGTGCGCTGGACTATAAAACCTCCAAAGATATCTTGCAGCTTATCGAACAGGTGAATCAAAAGTATGGCAACACGGTGATCATCGTAACCCACAACGACGCCATCAAAAATATGGCGGACAAGGTGATCAAGCTCCGGGACGGTGCGATCCGCAAAGAATATGAAAACAGCGAAAAAGTATCGGCCGCAAGCCTAGAATGGTGAGGTGGCCCCATGAAAAATCCATTATTGAAGCGCATCCCCAGAGAATTGAGACACGATTTTGGAAAGTATGCGGTGATCTTTATATTTATGGTTGCCACAATCGGCTTTGTGTCCGGCTTTTTAGTGGCGGACAACAGTATGCAAATTGCATATAGCGACAGCTTCTCAAAATACAATATCGAGGATGGCCATTTCCTTTTGGAGGCCGAAGCCGAGACGGAATTGATCGATAAGCTTGAACAGGAGGAAGACATACGGGTTTACGAAAATTTTTACAAGGAAGAGACCGCCGGTGCAGCGACATACCGAATTTTTATGAACCGGAGCGAAATTAACGGGATCAGTCTGCTGGAAGGGGAGCTTGCCAAAACGGACCGTGAGATTGCCGTGGATCGCCTTTTTGCCGAAAACAATTCGATTGCCGTGGGCGATACCGTGCAGATTCAAGGCAAAACCTTTACAGTCTGCGGCCTTGTAGCCTTTTCCGATTACAGTGCGCTATTTCGGAGCAATACGGATATGATGTTCGATGCCCAGAACTTTACAGTCGCCGCCGTAACAGAAGACGCCTTTGCGCAGCTGCCCGACACCCATTTACACTACTGCTATTCATGGAAATACCGGCAGGAATTGACGGATCAGGCGAAAAGGGACCGGGCCGAGGATTTGATGAAAGCTCTTGCCGCTGCCGCCCCCCTGCGCGATTTTGTAGCGGAGTCTGACAATCAGGCGATCCATTTCACAGGGGATGATATGGGATCGGATGAAGCCATGATGGTTTGGCTGCTGTACATCGTCATTGTGATTATGGCGTTCGTGTTCGGCGTTACGACAGCTAACACAATTGAGCAGGAGGCAGCGGTGATCGGCACTCTCCGCGCATCCGGATATAAAAGAGGGGAACTGATCGGTCACTATCTCTTGCTGCCGGTCATCGTCACCTTAATCGGAGCGGGCGTGGGGAATCTGCTGGGCTATACGGCAATGAAACAGGTGGTTGTCGGCATGTATTATGGCAGTTACAGCCTGCCGGCCTATAAGACTGTCTGGAGCGGCTATGCGTTTGTCATGACAACGGTGATCCCATGCGTGATTATGCTGGTTGTCAATCTTTTCATTCTGTGCAAAAAGCTGTCGCTGTCGCCGCTACAATTTTTGCGCCGCGAGTTAAAGAAAAACAAAAATAAAAGGGCGGTCCGACTGCCGAACTTCAAGTTTATGTCGAGGTTTCGGATCCGGGTGATTTTGCAAAACAGACACGGATATGCCATTCTGTCTGTGGGCATTCTGTTCGCCAATGTGATTTTGCTATTTGGCATGATGATGACGCCTCTGCTGGAGCATTATAGGGAAAATGTGATCGACACCATGATTTGCGATTACCAGTACATCCTAAAGGCCCCCGCTGAGACAGAGGAGACGAGTGCGGAGAAGTTCGCTGTCACCACTCTGGAGACGGATTTTGGCACGTCGGATTTGTCCGATGAAATCACAGTCTACGGCATCGAATATGCATCGGACTATCTGTCCATTCCCTTTGCCTCCGACAAGAGCGGCGTCTATGTGTCCGACGGGATCTTGGAGAAATATGGGCTGACAATCGGGGACACGTTGCAGTTAAAAACGAAATATGACGAGGATACCTATTCCTTTACAATCACGGGCCGCTACTCCTATCCCGCATCCCTCGCTGTTTTCATAAGCAGGGCAACTTTTTGCGAAACCTTTGGAAAAGAGCCGGAGTATTTCAGCGGATACTTTTCAAATCAAGAGCTGGAGGATCTCGAGGAAGCGTACATTGCCACCGCCATTACACAATCGGATATGACGATTTTAGCCGACCAGCTATTCGACTCCATGGGCAGTATGTTCCCGATGGTTTCGGGTTTCGCCGTGCTGCTGTATATGTTGTTAGTCTATCTGCTGTCGAAACTCATCATTGAAAAGAATGCCTTGTCCGTATCCATGGTGAAAATTCTTGGGTACCAAAATAAGGAGATCACACAGCTGTATATCGCGTCAACGGCGGTGGTTGTAGGGCTCTCGGTGCTTGTCAGCATTCCCCTCGCCTATCTGATAATAAAACTGCTGTATACGCAGATTATGAGCAGCTTTTCCGGCTGGCTGAGTTTTTATATCGCGCCGGTCATCTATGTGAAAATGTTCTTCCTCGGGGTGGGATCTTATGCCGTTGTGGGAGCGCTCCAATTTCGAAAAATCAAAAAAATACCCATGGAAGAGGCGCTTAAAAATGCAGAATAGAGGAAGAATCTGCGAATCTTAATTATTTTGAGGATGTATTGACGAGCCGCATCTCCGGAAGTATAATCAGAGGATAGGGGGAAGAGACAAGGGGGAGACAATGTATAAAATTTTAATCGTCGAGGATGACAGAGGGATAGCCGAGGCCATCCAGGAGCAGGCGAAGATGTGGGACTTGCAGGCCCGCTGTGTTCAGAATTTTCGAAATGTCATGGCGGATTTTGCGGACTACGATCCACAGTTAGTGCTGCTGGACATTGCCCTTCCATTTTTTAACGGATACTACTGGTGCAGCGAGATCCGAAAGGTGTCGAAGGTGCCAGTCATCTTCATCTCATCGGCATCGGATAACATGAATATCGTCATGGCCATGAATCTCGGGGCCGACGATTTTATAGCCAAGCCCTTTGACCAGGGCGTCCTCATGGCAAAAATCCAGGCGATGCTGCGCCGCACCTATGATTTTGCTGCGGCGGTTCCGGTTCTGGAGCACAGGGGAGCTATTTTAAACACAGGGGATAATACGCTGACCTATGGGGAGGAGCGGATCGATCTGACGAAGAATGAGTACCGCATCCTGCTTGCCCTGATGGAGAACAAAGGGAAAGTGGTCAGCCGGGAAAAACTGATGGAACGGCTTTGGGAGACGGATAGCTTTGTCGATGAAAATACTTTGACAGTCAATGTGAACCGCCTTCGAAAGAAGCTAGACGCCGTGGGGCTCACCGAATTCATCACAACCAAGTTTGGAGTCGGCTATATCATGCTCTGACAGCGGAGAATGGAGGTCTGCATGAAATTTTTTGCCGCCTATTTGAAACAGCGCCGGATGGGAATCGTGTTCTTTGGACTGTCTTGCCTGATTTTCCTCTGCGCTTTTGCCCTGTATCATCTGCCCGCAGGCGCCGTGTGGTACCCGGCCCTCGTCTGTGTACTGTTGGGCGCGCTCTTCCTCGGCTTCGATATCCATCGGGCATACCGCAAGCACCGGCAGCTTTTGGAGTTGCAGAAGCTGTCCGCTGAGACGATGGCGGATTTTCCGGCCATCACTGCGCTGGAGGATGCGGACTACCAACAGATCATTCAGAGGCTTCAGGAAGGGCAGAGGCAACTGGAAAATCGGATGAATCTCCGGTACTCCGATATGGTGGAGTATTATACTATATGGGCACACCAGATCAAGACGCCTATCGCCTCCATGCGGTTGAATCTTCAGAACGAAGATTCGGAGTTTTCCCGCAAGATTGCGGAGGATCTGTTTCGGATTGAGCAGTACGTGGAGATGGTGCTGTGCTACCTCCGGCTGGACGCCAACGCAACCGACTATGTGATCAAAGACTATAGCCTGGATGCGATTGTAAAGCAGGCGGTCAAAAAGTTTGCAAGCCAGTTTATAAGAAGGAAGATACGGCTGGAATACGAACCGCTGGATACTTGGGTTTTAACCGATGAAAAATGGCTGCTCTTTGTCCTGGAGCAGGTGCTGTCCAATGCGCTCAAGTACACGGAATCCGGGACCATCACCATCGAGCTGGAAGCCCCCAAGACTCTGTGTATTCGGGATACCGGCATAGGCATCGCCCCGGAGGACCTTCCGCGGATCTTTGAAAAGGGATATACCGGATACAATGGGCGCAGCGACAAGAAAGCCAGTGGGATAGGGCTGTACCTGTGTCGGCGGATCTGTGGGAATCTCGGGCATACCATTACAGCCAATTCTTCTCTGGACAGCGGGACAGTGATCCGGATCCAGTTGGAGAAGAGAAAATTGGAGATGGAATAGATTTCTTACATTTTTGTAAGAAGAGATAGGGGAAATGTAAGCCAATTCGATGGCGGCACATTTCTCCTTTTTGCTACAATATAGGTAGCAAGAGAACAAGGAGGAATACGGATGAGCATATTAGAAGTCAATGGGCTCAAAAAGGTGTATACAACTCGCTTCGGCGGGAATAAGGTGGAAGCTCTCAAGAGTGTATCGTTTACCGTGGAGCAAGGCGAATATGTGGCGATTATGGGGGAATCCGGCTCCGGAAAGACAACGCTGCTCAATATTCTGGCGGCGCTGGATAAGCCCACCAATGGCGTCGTAATCCTGGACGGGCGCGACCTCTCGAAAGTGAAGGAGTCTGCCCTTTCTGCTTTCCGAAGGGACAATCTGGGGTTTGTATTTCAGGATTTCAATTTGTTGGACACCTTCACGCTGGAGGACAACATCTATCTTCCCCTGGTGCTGGCCGGGAAGCATTATGCGGAGATGAAGCAGCGCTTGACGCCCATCGCAGCGCAGCTGGGGATAGAGGACATCTTGAAGAAGTATCCCTATGAAGTCTCAGGCGGGCAGAAGCAGCGGGCCGCGGTGGCGAGAGCTTTGGTTACCGGCCCAAGGCTGATACTGGCCGACGAGCCCACCGGGGCGCTGGACTCGAAGGCGACGGATGAACTTTTGCGGCTCTTCAGTGAAATCAACCGGAATGGGCAGACCATCCTGATGGTGACCCATTCCGTAAAAGCAGCCAGCCATGCGGGGCGAGTGCTGTTTATTAAGGATGGCGAGGTTTTTCATCAGATTTATCGGGGCAACAGCGCCGATGAACAGCTGTACCAGAAGATATCCGATACCCTGACGATGCTGGCGACAGGCGGTGACCGGCGATGAAGCACAGTTTTTATCCGAAATTGGCATGGACCGGGATTCGAAAGAATAAGCGCCTGTATACGCCCTATATCCTGACGTGCATGGGAATGGTCATGATGTTTTATATTATATCCTTTCTCGCGTCCAGCGCTCTATTGACCGGGATGCCGGGAGGGGATACTATGCAGGGGATGCTGGGGCTTGGGGAGAGAGTCATCGGCGTGTTTGCCCTGATCTTCCTGTTTTACACCACTTCCTTTCTCGCGCGCAGACGAAAAAAGGAATGTGGACTCTATAACATTCTCGGCATGGGAAAGCGCAATCTGGCCCGCGTCCTTGTGTGGGAGAGCCTTATCATCGCCGCAATCTCTCTGGGAGGCGGCCTCGTTGCCGGCGTGGTTTTTTCCAAATTTGCGGAGCTGGCAATGGTCAATATCCTGCGGGCGGAAGGAACCTTTGCGCTGACGCTGGAGCCCAAGTCGATCGCCCAGACGCTCCTTTTGTTTGCCGTTATTTTCTTTTTGATTCTGCTGAATACGCTGCGGCAGATTCATCTTTCCAACCCCATTGAACTTTTGCACAGTGAGAATGCCGGCGAGAAGCCGCCGAAGGCAAACTGGTTTTTGGCCTTAGCCGGCGCAGTCATTTTGGGGGCCGCGTACTATCTTGCCGTATCCATTGAAAACCCGATAGAAGCTATGGTCTGGTTTTTTGTCGCTGTGATCATGGTTATCATCGCCACCTATATGCTGTTCGTCGCAGGCTCCGTGGCCATCTGTAGGCTGCTGCAAAAAAGGAAAGCCTATTACTATAAGACGAACCATTTTGTGTCCGTATCGTCCATGGTGTACCGCATGAAGCGCAACGGCGCAGGGCTTGCCTCAATATGCATCCTCTGCACCATGGTGCTGGTGATGCTGTCCGCCACCGTGTGCCTGTATGTGGGAACGGAGGATAGTCTGCGCACCCGTTACCCGAGAAATATCAACCTCGATGCATCGGTAACCGATCTGGATCTTCTCGAAGCAGAGCCCACCGAAAAAGTCCGCCGGCTTGCCGGTCAGGTGGCAGTGGATCATGGGCAATCTCTGGAAAATGTATTAGATTACCGGGTAGCCGCACTGGCCGGGTATACCTCCGGAGAGCGCATTGACGTGGATAGGTCCTCCC
>CAUFVC010000075.1:0-9015 GCA_959029275.1 uncultured Eubacteriales bacterium
GTCAAGGATCTGGCGGCGGTATTCCGGACCCGCATCGAGCTTCGCCAGATCGGAGTGCGGGATGAGACGAAGATGAGCTGTGGGATCGGCATCTGCGGCCGGAAATTCTGCTGTAGCTCCTTCCTTACGGATTTCGCTCCTGTCTCCATCAAGATGGCAAAGGATCAGAACCTATCCTTGAATCCGACGAAGATTTCCGGCACCTGCGGCCGCCTGATGTGCTGTCTCAAGTACGAGGAGTCGGCCTACGAGGAGTTGAATAAAAAACTTCCGGATGAGGGGGACATTGTGCAGACACCGGACGGAGCCGGCGAGGTCCTACACATCAATGTGTTGCGCCAGCTGATCAAGGTTGGCGTCAAACAGGAGAAGGGCGATGTGGCCATTGCGGAGTACAATTTGAGCGATATTAAGATTTTGCAGCACAAGAAGGGCCGGAAAGCGAATCAGGAGATGATGGACCAGGAGGAGCAGCGGCAGCTGAAGGAGCTGGATAAGGAATTTCACGAGCAGCGGAAAAATCGATAGCGGTGGCGGCCATGGTGATGGAAGAGGAACGGGTGGATGCCCTGCACCGCAAGGGCTATCGGATCATTCAAAATCCGTCGCGGTTCTGCTTTGGGATGGATGCGGTTCTGCTGTCGGATTGGGCTGTGGTCCGCAGAGGGGACCGGGTGGTGGATCTGGGCACGGGAACCGGCATTATCCCCATTTTGTTGGAGGCCAAAAGTCCGCCCGCCCAGCTCTATGGGCTGGAGATTCAGGAAGAGATGGCCGACATGGCGAGGAGGAGCGTCGCGCTGAATCAGTTGGAGCCGGCGATTGAAATTCTGCACGGCGATCTGTGTCAGACAGAGCGGTTCTTTCCGGCGCATTCGGTGGATGTGGTCACCTGCAATCCGCCTTATATGAAAGCGCCCGCGGGATTAAAAAATCAGGATGCGTCCGTTACGGCATCCCGGCATGAAATCTGCTGCACCTTTGCGGATGTGGCGCGGGCCGCATCCCGTCTTCTGCGGAGCAAAGGGCGGTTTTACTTAGTACACCGGCCGGCGCGGCTGGTGCAGATTTTTGAGGAGTTGCGGCGGGAGAAGCTGGAGCCGAAACGTCTGCGGTTGGTGCATCCATTTCGGGACCGGGAGCCGAGCATGGTTCTGGTGGAAGCTGTCCGCGAGGCGGGGGAGGAACTGCGCATCGCGCCGCCGTTGATTATCTATGAAAGGCCAGGACAGTATACAAGGGAAATCTATGAGATCTATGGATACCCCTATCCTGGGGAGGAGACGGAATGATCAGCCTATATCGTTGTGACCAATATGAAGAGGAAAGGGTTATGGGGGCGCTGCGGCGGTCGATTGCTGCCCTGGGCGGTTGGGAATCCTATCTGAATCCCGGGGATACGGTTCTTCTGAAACTCAACCTTGTGATGAACAAGCGGCCGGAGGCGGCGGCGACAACCCATCCGGTTTTTGTCAAGGCGCTGATCCGTCTGTTGCAGGAATACGGCTGTCGGGTCGTCATCGGTGATAGCCCGGGCGGCCTCTTTAACGGGGCGGCCCTTGGGCGCATTTATCGGGGAACGGGTATTGAGGCCATCGCGGAGGAAACAGGGGCAATCTTGAATCAAAACACGGGCTCCATGGACGTTCAGAACCCTGACGGCCGGGTGATGAAGTCGCTGACCATGACGGCGATGCTGGGGGATGTGGACAAGGTAATCTCCGTGTCCAAATTGAAGACCCACGGCATGATGACGTTTACAGGCGCTGTCAAGAATATGTTTGGCGTGATTCCAGGCACGATGAAGGCTGAGTATCACGTGCGTATGCCCCAGGCGGATGACTTCGCTGACGCGCTGCTGGATATCTGCCATGCGGCAGCCCCGGTCCTCTCCTTTATGGATGGCATCATCGGCATGGAGGGAAATGGGCCTACGGGGGGACGGCCGCGGGCGGTGGGCGCAGTTCTCGCATCCAGTAACCCATATCAGCTGGATTTGGCCGCCTGTAGCCTCATCGGTTTGTCGATGGAGCAGGTGCCGACGCTGCGCCGCGCCCATGCCCGGGGATGGATCCCCTCGTCCGCCGGCGAATTGGAGTGGAGCGGCGATCCGAGGGAGGAATTCTATGTGGCGGATTTTAAGCTGCCGGACCATATCGATTCCGACCTGATCGGAAAAAATCTGCCCTCCTTTCTGGCGAAGCCTGTCAATGCACTTCTCAGGCCGAAGGTGACCTTTCACCACGATATCTGCGTCGGGTGCGGCGCTTGCGCCGCCAACTGTCCGGCCAAGGTGATCACTATGAAGGACCATCGCCCCTATGCGGACTATTCCCGCTGCATCCGCTGCTATTGCTGTCAGGAATTGTGTCCGAAGAACGCTGTGTCGGTCCGGGAGTCGAGGCTTTTCAAGCTCGTGCGGAGATGGTAGGGAGAAAGGGGAGGGAACGATGGAGGGGAAATTGTACGTGTGCGCCACGCCCATCGGCAACCTGGAGGATATCACCCAGAGGGTGCTACAGACGCTTCGAGCGGTGGATCTGATTGCGGCTGAGGATACGCGGCACACGAAGAAACTGCTAAACCACTATGGGATCCATACGCCGCTCATCAGCTATCACCAGCACAACGAGCGGGAGCGCTCCCAAGAGATTCTTCAGATGCTGAGGGATGGAAAACAGATTGCCTTGGTCAGCGATGCGGGTACGCCCGCTATATCCGATCCAGGGCAAATTCTCGTCCGGCGGTGCCGGGACGAGGGCTTGGCGGTGACAGCGCTGCCTGGCCCGTGCGCTTTGATCACCGCTCTATCTATGTCGGGGCTGGACTCCCGCCGGTTTGTATTTGAAGGCTTCCTGCCGGCGGGCAAGAGAGAGCGGGCGGCGGTGCTGGAGAGACTGGTGGAGGAGACAAGAACGGTGATCCTCTATGAGGCGCCTCACCGGTTGGTTGAGACGTTGCAGGCGCTGCATCAGGCTGTCGGAGACCGAAGGGCCGCCGCTGTCCGAGAATTGACGAAGCGGTTTGAGGATATCCGCATGGCACCGTTGGGTGGTCTCTGTGCCTTTTATGAGGAGACGGAGCCTAAAGGCGAATTTGTCTTGCTGTTGGAGGGACGGGAAGAGGCACAGTTGACCAAGGAAAGGCAGGCGCAGTGGGAGGCCATGTCTTTGACGGAGCATATGGCGGTCTATGCCCATCTGCCGGAAAAAGAGGCCATGAAGCAGGTGGCCAAGGATCGCGGCGTCTCCAAGCGAGATATCTATGAGCAGTTGAAGACGTAGCGGCACGATTTCTCCGCTTTTGACATTCGAATCCTATAGGACAAAAAAAGGGGCTGATCGCCCCTTTTTCCGTTACTTATAATGTAATGTCTTACTTGTCATAGCTGGTATATTTGTAGAAGCCTTCTCCAACTGCGATACCGGTCTTGCCCTCCGCGATATACTTGTCTAGCAGGGCTACGCTCTTGCCGAGGGTGGAATCCGGATCCTTTGCGCTCGGATCCATTCCCATGATATTTCGGCAGAGAGCCAAGCCGATCTTATCCATCTTGCGAAATGGCGTCTGCGTTGGATCCGCTCCCGTTGCAAGCTGCCAGGTCATATCGATTGTCTCCGGATCGGAGACGCCGTTGGCGTACAGCCCCATTGCGGCTTTGAGCCAAGGGATCAGCAGAGTATTTAAGATATATCCCGGCTGTTCCTTGTTCAGCCTCATGGGGAGCATCCCGATTGCTCTGGCAAACTGATCTGCCAGCTCAAAGGACTCCGGGGAGGTTTTATCGGTTTTCATCAGCTCGGTCAGATTATTTCTCCAAATCTGGTTTGCAAAGTGCAGTGTCAGAAATTTATCCGGCCGGCCGGTGGCTTCCATAAACATGCTGGGGAGCATCGTCGAGGAATCCGTCAGCAGGAGAGTGCGCTCCGGAAGATGCTTGGCAAGTTCGGTGTAGAACGCTTCTTTCTCCGCCTTATTCTCATTGATGCACTCCACCACTACATCTGCGTTTCCAAAGGCCTTATCAAAATCAGTCTCAAATTGAATGTCTTGCAGTCGCTCTTTCGCCTGCTCCAAAAGCTGATCCACCTCGTCCGGCGTTAGGTCGCTTTTATCGGCCAAACCGCGGCAATAGGCATTCGGATCTGTCTTCATGGCTTCTAGCGTATCAATGTACTGCCCGCTAATGGAAGCAAATCGGGGTTTCGCCCGTTCAATCGAAGCTTCGCTTCTGACCCATACCGTAACATGAAAGCCTTTATAGGCAATCTGAGAAGCAATCTGACTTCCCTGTGTACCGCCGCCTGCAACCGTTACATTTTTAACATCCTGGATATTCATTTTGATTCCTTTCCGTGCGATAATTTCCCGCACACCCATAGATTGTCTCGTCTGCATTTGACTGGGACTGTTAATATTTTATCACTTTAGCCCGCGATGTCAACCGTTTATTTATTGGGATCCATGTCTCCGGAAAGGGAATCCGCTCGTGGAGATGCCGTTGGTATCACAGGAAATTTCCATACTTTGTCTCGACATCAAGAATAAATTGGTCTAAGTAGTCGTTGATAATAAATTTTGCACTCCGCAAATACATAGGATTTATGCGATAATAGATTTCAGGCCCTTTTTTTCGTATTTTCAAGATAGCTAACTCGGCATATAGATCGTCAATATATCTTGAGATTGACGTTCGGGCCAGGTTGAGGCTCCGCCCTAATTGAGACACGGTCATATCCTTTTCGCGCAAATTGGTTAGAATCTCAAGCTTAACTCGATGCCCTAAGGACTCCATAACGGTTGATGCGGACAATGAGCTTGTGCTGTAATCAACGATTTGAGGTAACATTGAACAACAATCATATCCCAAAAGAAATACATATTTACTTTTGTCTGCGCTGGCTTGGCGTATGATCAGATATTTATTGAGTAAGCTCACAGAGTAGGTCTGGGATTCAAAATGGTGACCTTCCATCTTATCAGGCCGGCATCTTCTGACTATAACTTGGTTATCCTCCGAAATAAAATCTTGAATGACTTGCCCCTTATTTCTATATCCGCTATGAAAGCCTTCAATATACGGCTTTAGCTGGTTTAGATAGGTGACTAATTTATTGATGACTTCATTGTAATGGTAAAACATATAGGTAAATTGTTCGATATCGATTCGTTTGCTGAGGAGCGCCAATGCCTTGCCGATGCTCTCGCCGTCGCGTCGCAGTACCCCGTCAATAGATAGCTGCTCTTGAAAATCTGACAAATAATAGGTAAAGACAAATTGTTTAAAAGATGCCTTGTTTGACAGCTTCGCAAGGAAAGAGTCTATGGTATCATGAAAGAAATCAAAGGTATCTTGGAAAAACATTGACATCGCACACGCCTTGTCATTATAAAAGCAAAAGAAGGGAAATAGCTCAGGCGGAGGATCGAGATGATTTCTTGCCCTTCGCAGCGTATCATAATTCTCAAAAAACGCTTCTCGGTCGTAATAAAAGCTTTGATATCTTAGATCTATGGATTTCCGATTAAAATAAATGAGATTGTAATAGATCATATCATAAAAAATACCGGCGGATTCGTTTATATGCAATAATCTCCCCTCCAATCCAATGTATATCCAGAGTACCATACAGATGTGAATCGTGCAAGAGGATTTACGATTCTTTTGGTCAATACGAAAGCAAGACACGCGAAAGCATTAGTACCTGCCGGTATTGATTGGACGTAACATGGATGTACAATGAGAAAATAAGAATAGATACCTTATTTTCAATCAAAGATCCATAATAAACGAACAGCCCTCCGGGGGCTCCGGGGGGCTTACCTTGGTTTGGCGATATGCTGTTATCTATAGTCAGTAACCGCGCAGGTGCGTCCTGCCGCCAAAATATAGCCGGATAAAAAACGGCTTAGTATCGATTGAATTTGTGGTCTGCACCAGCCCATGTATATCACCTCCTTTAGTCCAGCTTATCATAGTAGCTTATCAATATCAAGTATTGTTTCATCCAGATACTGGTTGATGGTCTCTTTGGCATATCGAAAATAGATAGAATTTAAGCGATAATAAATTTCTGGACCAGATTTCCTAGCCTTAATGATCACGAGCTCATCTAAAAGATCTTCTACGTAGCGCGAAATAGAAGTACGAGCTAATCGTAAACGTCTGGCTAGCTGGGATATTGTAAGCTCCCTATTTCGCAGTTCATTAATAATCTCGATCTTGGTAGGGTGGCCTAGCGAGGTCATGATGGACTGCATATTGACATGATGATAGTCTATTGAATGAGAAATGTATGTGGACCAATCACATCCGAGAACAAAGAAATAATGTTTTCCTTGGGAAAAACTTTTGATGATACTTTGGTTGAGATAACACACAGAATATGTCTGTTGGTCAAGGGATATAATTGCTTCCTCATCAGAGATTAAAACGCTCTTTCTAACTAGGCATTGGTTTTCTTTTGAGATAAATCTCTGCAGAATATCCATTGTCTCAGCTTTGTAGGCAGTATGATACGAGGTGATTATGGGAATAAGCTGTTGAAAATATTCGACCATGGCGTCAAGCACTTGGTTAAAATGAAAGAACATAGGGAGAAAATATTTAATCGGATGCGTTTCACTTAATATTGATAAGGCTTTTGCGACGGTTTCACCGTGGCCCAAATACAGGTATTGCAGCTCTTTTTCATTGAAAGAGTTTCCAAAGTAATATGCTAATACGAATTTTTGAAACTTAGTTTTGTCTAGAAACGGAGATAAGAAGTCTTGCGTGGTAAGTTGAAACATATTACAGCACTTGTTAAGATATGCCGTAACCACACTTTTTCGACGGCCGTCAGTATAAAAGAGCGGAAATAGGAGCTCTGGAGGATCAGGACAATTTTTAGTAGATCTCAGAGCATCATAGTGCGGAAATTGAACCTCTTGCTGGTAAAAATCAAGGCCGAAAGGATGCGCAAAAATATTTTTTCTACTGAAAAAAACGACAGTGTAAAATATTGCGTCATGAACTATTCCAACAGATTCATTTACTTTCACATTATCCGCTCCAATCTGTACAATGTATATCTATATTACTATAAAAATATAAATAATACAAGATGATTTATGTTTTTTCTAGCTAATATGAAAGAAAATCATGGCATCCGAATTTTTAATGATTATTTTCTTGCCGTCAAATTCTACGTCACGATCATCCGGTGTAATACTTAAGTCATTCATCCAATTATTCGGAAGAATGATTCGATATGATCTTGATCCCTTCCCTGCCGTACCGCCCGGCTTACCGATACTGATTTTACTGCGCCTCAATTTCCCTCATGCGCTAATCACCTTGCTATTTTCGTAAAGTTCTTCCGGGCAAATGTCGATTTCGTCCGTCCATGCGACGGTCCCATATCGGATATGGGCTTGCATAAAAAGCGCAATATTGCTCAACGGCCGGTACAGGCTATTGTCCAACTGCGGACACATATCATATACCTTGGTTTCGCCGGTCGTAAATGTAAGCAGCAGCGCGTAATTGTTTTGTGGAATCACGCTCACCACATCAATCACACCTTCATCGGCCTGATGGATGATATCGCTTGCGGCCTCATCATAATAAGTATTCACTGTATTTGCTTCTTTCAAATTCCCTCCGCATTCAGCGGAGGGGATCGATTATATTCACATTATCCACTCCAATCCACATAATATATGTTAATATTACCACAAACATGTGAATAGTGCAAGAAAATTTACTGATTTCCAAGCACAGTGGCAACATACGAAGAGATTTGAAAGTAAAAAATGATTAATAAGATCAATGCGCTAAAGAGCCAGCATATCTGGATTAGGCATTGCTCGCAGCATATCTCAGCGGCAAAATGAAAAAAGAAACGGTACTTCTTTTATAATAAGTACCGTTGGATTGCGATGTTGTTATACTATTTTGAATAGTTTAAAGCGCCCTCAAAAATCCAGTGAGCCGGCTTGCGATAAGGCGGTTGCCGGCGTTGTTGGGATGGATGCCGTCCGGCATATAGGTTTCCCTGAGGACCGGAACTTCCGGCTGAATACCGCTCGTTGCGTACAAGTCGAGTACAGGTACGGCGTAATACTCGCACACCTCTTTGAGAATATCACAGTATACCTTGAGAGGCTTGCCGTTTCCCATGCTCGGGACATCCTCCATACATTTGTGCAGAGGCGTCATGACCACAATGACAGCCTCGGGATACTTTTCAATAAGACCCCGGAGCAGAACATGCCACGCGCCGTAGTAGGTTTCTTCCGTTCGATCGTCGAAGGTGCCCAGCGGCGCTTGACCGTGCCCGTGATCGTTTGTCCCTCCGAAAACGACGATGACATCCGCATCGTCATCCATAGACTGATATCGGTCACAGAAGGCGGGCTCTGTGCAGTAATCGTTCTCGACATACTGCCTGGCGATGCGCGTGCCGCTGATCCCGTAATTTCTCGCCGCGGCAAGGCCGCACTCATCCCGCATCACATTAAGAAAAATGGACTGCTCATCCGTCGTGCCGACCCCTTGGGTAATACTATCCCCAAGAAAATTGATCTTTTTATTTCTCAGTTCCATATGTTCCTCCTCAACAAAAGATGTCAAAGCGCCTTCAAAAATCCAATGAGGCGGCTTGCGATCCGCCGGTTCCCCGCATCGCTGGGGTGCAATCCGTCGGGCATATATTTTTCGCGGAGAATCGGCACTCTCGGCTGAATCCCGCTCACCGCATATAGGTCAAGCACGGGAACCGCATAGTATTGGCATACCTCTTTGAGGATCTCGCGATAAACCTTGAGAGGCTTGCCGTTTCCAGGGCTTGGCTCGTCCTCGTCATGGCGGTGAAGAGGCGTCATCGCCACGATCGCCGCCTCCGGATATTTTTCCATGAGGCCGGAGAGCAGGACATGCCACGCGCCGTAATACGTATCCTCCGTCCTGTCCTCAAATGTACCGAGGGGAGTCGTACGGGGGCGTTAATCATTTGTTTCTCTTAATTTAAA
>CAUFVC010000076.1:0-8813 GCA_959029275.1 uncultured Eubacteriales bacterium
GCAGGCTTTCCCGGTGCAGCCGCAGGTCCTCCCGCACGTCGGACAGAGGCAGGTCTGTCGCGGTGGAATCCATAAGGACTTTTGTTCCTCTTCCGTGGTAGGACCTGGTCACGCCCAAAGTATTCAGCAGTTCTATCGTGCGCCGAGCCGTAGTCAGCGAAACATCATATTGTTCCACCATTTCCGTTAGGGAGAGGAGGAAAGAACCGACTGGATATTGCCTCCAGAATATCTCACTGATAATCTGGGCCGCTAAGGTATAACGCAGCTGCGGACGCTAGCGATACACATTCCATTTAAAAGGGATCTGCTCCACATTCTCCAAATGATACTTCCAGCGCGCTTTGGAAATAAACTCAAATATCTCATTTTTTATATCAGAATAAACGCTGTCCTCAAGCTGGCTCGTCCCGTTTATCGTTCCCCAACGTGGAAGTCTGCTTTTCATTGTTGGGGAATACAAAAGACGTACATACCGCATGCATTCCCAGTAGAGGCTTGTTGAAAGCTCATTTTTCAATGGGGAAACGTAGTCGATACAAAACCGCACAACAGGCGACAGGTCATCGAAAAGCTTTCCGGTGGTTTCACGGTTAGGAACAGCACGATACTGATTTTCTGTGTCTTTTAGTGCGGTCTCCCAAGCTGGAATAAACAGCAGTCTTGCCGCTTGGAAGAAGTCCCGGATACCGTTCTCCCGCGGCACTAAATACTCTGCTTTATTCTTTTCAAAATCCACCGAGGTTCCCCTGTAGGCAACAACGGATGCTTTACGCTCTTCCGATTGGACGTATCCTTTTTCTCTCAAACGCTTGAATGCTCCGCGCACCGTGTTCTGCCCCAACAAGGATAAACTGCTAATTTGAATGATGGAGGGCAGACGCTCCCCATATTTGCAATATCCAAACAGGATTTTTGATTCATAATAATCAAAAAGGAGATCACAAAGCCCGATATCTTTTTCCATTTCACTTCACCTCATAAAATGCTGCGGTTTTCTGATCCACATGGTTGATCGGAGCTTTTCGCAATAACTCGTCCGTTCTATCATCAGATCTGATGAATGCTTTTTAGCGTTTCCACAAAGGCTTCTGCCTTTTGATATTCTGCTTGAACCGCCGTGTAAAGCTCCACATAGTCGCTGCGCTTTTCTCTCGCGCGCAGCGGCTCCACAATGGTATGTACCGCCTCACACAATGGAGTCAGGCCTAGGTTGCCCGCGACGCCTTTCAGCGTGTGCGCAGCCTCAAAAGCGTTGTCCAAATCCCCGCTGTCGATGGCGGCGCCGAGTTTTTCCAGACTTTTATCGTTTGGCAGCATCCCCAGCACGCGCAGATATAAAGCCATGTTCCCGGCGAAGCGCCTCAGCGTAGCATCGTAATCCACGCCATACGTTGCAAAGATTTCCTTGAAATTATCCATAATCTGCTCCCTCTCTGTTGGCGGCTTTTGCTGCCTACCAGGTTCTCCGTTTTCACAATATGACACACTGGCCGTCATGGGTTGTCTTCGCATGGTAGAGGGCAGTGTCCACCTGTTCGATGATATCCTCCAGGGAACACTCCGTGTTCCACATTACGATCCCCGCGGAAGCAGTGGCTGGCATCTTCTCAATGATGGGATCTTCCCGGAATGCGTTACAAATCTCCTGGCATTTCTTCAGTGCGATTTCCGGGGACTGCATTCGTTTCATCACCACAATGAACTCGTCGCCGCCCAGCCGGGCCACAATATCTGTATCACGAATATTTTCCCGGATTAATTTGCTGAACTCGACAATCATCCGGTCGCCTTCTCCATGGCCGCAGATATCATTTATTTTCTTGAGGTTGTCCAGGTCAAAAAAGCATACGGCCATTGGAGCATCCCCTTTGTGAAGAGTGCCCGCTGCAGCCTGCCAGCCGCGGCGGTTCAGCGCGCCGGTCATATGATCCCGAAATGCTTCTTCCCGTAATATTTCTTCCCGCATCCGGTAGGTGTTCAGCCGGATGGCATGTGCCACCCGCTTTGTGAGGCTTTCCGGCCAGTGGGGCTTGGCTGCGTAATCCACTGCTCCCGACTTCAGCGCTTTCCTCTCGAGATCCCTGTCTGCCGGTCCCGTAATAATGACGGGAATCTTCCACAGATCTCTATTTCGCTGGATCAGCTCCAGCACCGCAAAGGTACCATCTTTAGAAAGGCTATGACTAAGCAATACAAGGGCGATCTGGTCGCCTTGCTCTGCGACAAGATTCAGCGCTGTGTTGACATCTGCCGCGGCCATGACGTGAAACAGCGCCGAAAAATTTTTCCGTACCTGCTCTATGTACTGCTCGTCCTCATCTGCGATGAGGAGTAGCTGCTTGTAATGTCCGGATCGGTCCTCATTATTCGAAAAGGTGATTCCACCCAGTTTACCACGCAGCTTTTCTTTCTTCAGAAACTGTTCAAACTCCTCCGCCGGCATGGGCCGGGCAAAATAATATCCCTGCACGTAGTCGCAGTCCACTTCCAGTAACCGTTCCAGCTGTTCCCGTGTCTCAACGCCCTCGGCTACCACACTGAGATGCATCCGGCGGGCCAGATCTATCACAAACTGTAATATCCCATGCTCAAGCGGCTTCGCTGTTTCACTTTGTATGAACTTCATATCCAGTTTTAACACATCGATGGGCATTTGGTTGAGCATATTGAGGGAGGAATAACCGCTTCCGAAATCGTCCATTTCAAGCACGAACCCAAGCTCTCTCAGGCGGCTGGTCACCTCGATCAACTGTTTTGAATTTTCTGTATACGCGCTTTCTGTAATCTCCAGATGAAGCCGTTTCGGCGCCAGCTCGTATTTTTGAACAATACTGATTAGAAGATCCGTAATGTCCACGCTGTATATATCCGCCCGAGACACATTGACGGATACAGGGAAGTCATAGTATCCTCTTTTTTCCCAATCCTTCAGTTTTCTGCATACCTCTTCCCAAACAAACTGATCCAGCTTGGTGATAAACCCGTTTTTCTCAAACAGTGGAATAAACTCCGCAGGAGAAAGCATTCCCCACTGAGGATGCGTCCACCGCACCAACGCCTCGGCACCGGCCAGATGGTCATCCCTGAGCCGGTACTTGGGCTGAAAAAAAACTTGGAACTGCCCATCCTTAAGCGCAAATTCCATGCTATCGATGATGGCCTGTTGGCGCAGCAACCTATCCCGGAGGCTGTTGTTATAGAACGCATAATAACAGCCATATTTTCCTTTGATGCTCTGTACCGCCAGCATGGCTCGGTCACACATTTGTTCCACGGGCAGGTTCCGTTCCTCAATAGCATAGATGCCCCATTTGATATCAACGCTTTTGTTGTTAGACAGGAAACCGATTTTTTTGCTGAGATCGAGGAAAACCTCATCGCTGTAAGTCCTTCCGCGCTCTACTAAACAGACAAAACGGTCTGAATTCAGCCGCCCGCATACGCCGTCCATTCCGGCATACGCGCGGCAGCAATCGGCAATTTCCCGCAGCAAATCGTCCCCTGCCTTGTTGCCCAGCACATCGTTAATGAACTTGAAATTTTCAACATCAGAACAGATGATATCATAGTCCCGTTCTGGATGACGCGCCAGCAGTTCTTGGGTTCGCTGGCAGAAGAACGTCTTGTTATAGAGACCTGTCAGGCGATCAAATCGAAACTGATTGATCATGGCCGCATTTTCCCGAAAGCGAATCGTGCTGGATACGCGGTTCAGAAGGATTTCAGCTTTGTAGGGCTTTGTAACGAAATCCTCAGCGCCGTGAGTCAGTGCAGCTACTTCATCGGCGTCACTGTCGCTTTGAGTGGTTACGATGACAGGAATTGTAGATAGATCTACATCTTTTTTGACGATGGAAAGAAAGGTATATCCATCCATAACAGGCATAGTGATATCCAGCAAAATTAAAGAGATATCATCCTTTTTTTCTTTTAGGATATCCAGTGCTTCCTGTCCGTTTTCTGCCTCCAAGATTCGATATTCAGAAGCTAACAACCCACAAAGAGTCGCCCGGTTGATTTCGTTATCCTCCACAACCAATATACATTTCTGCGCGAGCATACGAATATCCCCCTTTTTTTATGATTTCAGCATAGAAAGAAAGGAGATAAACCGCCCTTTCTTTCGTAAAATTTTTGACTACAGAGAAAACTGCTCTGTTCATATTGGGCAAAGTTTTTGCCGATAATTTTATAGCACAATTTGGAGAAAATACACAAATGAGGTTTAAGATGTCACAAACGAGGTCAGTTTTATGACCCTTTTACAGTGCTGCAGAACAACCGTGGTCCCCTTATAATTTTCTCCAGCTAAAATCATGCTACATGAAAATCACAGCGCCTAGCTTGTCCATGTATATATATTGTACCAATTCTCATGGTATAAATCAATAGAATAATACTTTCCTCTCGCAATCTATCTCAAAAAAGTGTATAATGAATAGTAATTTAACATGAGGTGCTCTAGTACGATTTTCTAAAAAACAGAGGTGAAATGATTTTGGAACGTGGAAAGTACAACTTAATTTACGAGTATTATAAATGTCACATTCTTTTCGGGCATCTCAGGAAGGGTGACTTTCTTCCCACCATAGAACAGATCGGTGGTACATTCCAGGTAGCGCCTCAAACTGTGCGGAACGCTTTGAAAAAATTGCAGCAGGACCATTTGATCGACGTTTCCCCTGGCCGCCATACCCTGGTAGTTTATGAGACTACTCCGGAAGAAACGCTCCAAGTTACGCAGCAATATTATTTAGCCCGTAAAGAGGCCATCGACAATATTTTTCAAGTGACCGAACTGCTTTTAACGCCTGTGTTCCGCGTGGGAACTCAAAGGCTTACTGAACAAGAGCTGCGGGAGATATTGCGGGTATGCGTGCAAAAAGGTGCTAGCATCGTATCCATCTCTATGTTCTGCTGTAACAGGATGTTGGATGCTGTCCAAAACCAGTTGATAAAATCCCTTTTTGCGGATATGGTTTCTTTTTTCCAGTTTCCGTATGTTACATCTTTTGATGAAGGAACCAGTGAAGAATATCAGGAATACCACAGGGCTCTGATAGCAAGCTGCGAAGCTCTTGATCGTGATGGCGTGTTCCAAGCATTCATGGGGTTACAGTCAGTGACACAAAAGGTTTTACAGGGATTTATTGACGACACTTTCCGAACCGTAGCAATGCCAAATCAAGTCTCATTTCATTGGCAAACCTATCGTGACAGGCCGCAGCACTGCCATACCTTGGCTGCGAGAATCATTTATCGTCTTATAAAAGGAGAATACACAGAAGGGGAGCGGCTTCCATCCTATGAAAACATGGCGCTGGAGTTCGCCGTTTCTGTAAACACTGCTCGACGCACGGTGGGACTGTTGCGGGATATGGGCTTGATTCACTCTATAAACGGCGTGGGAAATCAAATACAGTTTTCAGCCCCAAATTGGGAAAAATTGCGGCGGCCGTCTATACAAAAAAATATCTTGATGGCAAAAGAGAGCATTGAGTTCCTTTTGTTCACTGCCGAGGAAGTCATCGATAAGGAGCTGCTAAAGCTTGATGAGAAACAAACCTGTAAGCTGAAAAATATTCTAACAGACAGCAAAAGCCTTTGCGGACTGGAAGCCATTGTTTTAGTAACAGAATATATACTGATCTTTCATCCATTTACATCTTTCTTTGAAACCTACGGCAAATTGCTTGAATTTTTGCTTTTCACCTATCCGTTCATGTCGGATCAACCGCAGACAAGGGACTTTAGTCACTCTGCGGTGATTGAGAAGCTAACGCGAGCGCTTGACGAAAAGGACACAGACCTGTTTGCCCAAGGATATATTGAGTTGTTGCATGATGTGGGTGCGAAGATCGAACACACCGCATATCTTTTACAGAATATATAAAAAGCAGTACAGTCATCAAAAAGGCCGTACTGCTTTATATATATTGTAGACTGTGGGACTGTTCCTATGGCATCATCACTGTATTTCCCAATTCAACACCAGTCGTTCATCGGTAAAGGGCGCGATTTCTTTGTCTGCCTGTACCACTGGACCCAACAGCTCCACAATGGATTCTTGATAAACCTTCTCCGGTTCCAGGCCAGGAATAATGGGATCTGTGACTTCCGTGCTGGAGCTGCCCTGCATGGTAAAGGAGCCATTGCAGTAGCTGACTGAATAGGTCTTCTCCAGATCAAATTCACTGCCATCAGCATTGGTCACTTTCACCAAATGCTCTCCCGTGCCTGCCCAGGGGGCGTACTCCACATTCAATCCAGAGGGCACAAAGCAGGTAAATGTACTTTGTAATTTTGGATCGTCTTCAAAGGAACTTTGCAGAATCTTCATGATCTGATCTCCTGTCATGGTGGTCACCGCAAATTTGTTAAAATCCGGGTCTTCTCCGCTAAAGGTATTCAGACCGATGGAATTCAGTACCGTATCTGTAATTTCGCCCTCATAGATCCGGGCAACGGTACCGCAGCTGGACTTGCCCACTAAGATGATGCTCAGGTCGGTATCTGTCGCCCGACGCAGGGAATCGGCAAGGTATAATCCGGTCTCCAGCCGCGTGAAATCCTTCGTGGCAGCGCCATATACTGTCTCCGGCATTTCTTCCGTCGCGCCGCGGAGCAATTCCTTTACCTTGGCATCACAATCCTGCATCACTTCCTCCATCGTCTGGGTGCCCTTGGCGATATTCCAGAAGCCCTGATGAAATATTTTGTAAAACTCCTTGGAATCAGATATGCTGACATAATAAGTATTTGGGACCAAATGACCCTTTTCTATGGTTGCCTCCACATCTTTGGTAAAATCATTGCTGACCATGGGCACATCTTTCACGTTACTGACCACCATACCCATATCGCCAATCATGGCCAGCTGTCCCTCCGGAGTACTGAGCCATGCCATGATCTCCATGACCTTGTCATATTTCTTTTCATTGCCCTCATCTTCCAGTTTCTTGTTCGCCGCGATGTGATAGCTGTTTTCCACAGCCAAATAGTCCGAGTCCGGTCCATTGCCTCCCCAGTAGGGCATCATGGCATACTCATGGGTAGACCCCAGCTGCTGGGCATAGATTGGGGCCATCTGGGTTTCGGCGGTCATCGTTGTGGTGTGCTCGGAGTACAAGGCCACGCTGCGGTCCCATGGTTCACGTTCAAAGGTATCCGCGGAGATAGCTCCGACATCCAGCAACATTTGGAAGAGCTCGAACATGGGCTCCATGTGGCCCACCATGGTTTCCTCGCCGGCGGCATACTTTTGCAACCATTGGTAATTAGCGTCACCGGCCAGCACATCTCCATATGCCCAGGCGTTAATGAGAGATGTCAATCCGCTTGCCCACTTAAAGGTGAAGTCTGCCGGCAGCAGATCAGTTTCCTCTTTGATCGTCCTGCAGAGCGTCAGATACTCGTCCAAACTGGTGGGAACTTTCCAACCGTGTTCATCAAACAGCGTTTTGTCATAGACAATGCCCTGAATTTTGCCGGGGCCGGGCAGGTAATACAAATGACCATTGTATTCACAGCCATTCAGGGCTGTGGTGAAATAATTGCTGACAAAGCCCTTGGAGGACAAATCCACGAAATTTTCTGCCAGCCGGTCATCCTCTATTGCGGAAACGCTCCAGGAGAATACAAGATCTTCAAAATCCTGATGATCCAGGCTTTGATTGAACTCGTCTCCTTTCTCGGGGCAGGAATGGAGCCGCAGTACCACATCCACTTCCGGGAATTGTGTTTCAATGATTTCCTCCAGATTTTCCGGCATCCCATTGAACTCCGCGCGGACGGTGATCAGCATCTTGCCTTCCTCCACAGGCTGATAGGCGATAATCTCATTTTCCGCCGCACCCACGGGCAGATTTGTTTTTGTTTCCTGCGCTCCGCAGCCGCCCAATACGCCGGCACACAGCGTGGCCGACAGCAACAATGATATTGATTTTTTGTGCTTCATTCAACCGTTCCCCCGTTTATTTAATATACTTTACAAGGGCCGCGTACAACTGTTCCAGCTCCAGCGGCTTTTTTAAGTGTTCGTCCATCCCGGCTTCCCGAGAGGCTGCGGCATCGTCCTCAAAGGCGTTGGCAGAAAGCGCGCAGATAGGAATGGTGGTCGCATCCGGATACCCGGATGCACGAATGGTTTTTGCGGCGATCAGGCCGTCCATCTCTGGCATGTGGATATCCATGAGGATGAGTGAATACCAGCCGGATTCGGCCGACAGGAAACGCTCCACAGCTTCCTTGCCCGTCTTGGCCCAGTCCACCTCCAGCCCCTTCATCCGCAGGACTTCCATGGTGATCTCGGCATTGAGCTCATTGTCCTCGGCAACCAGCACCCTTTTCCCTGTCAAGGTGTCTACATTACATGGCGTGTCCTCATCAAGTTCCCGCATCTGGATATCCGTGCGCTCCAAAGGCAGGCTGATCACAAATTCTGTTCCAACCTCTTTTTCGCTACGTACTGAAATGGTTCCCCCCATCAGCTCCAGGAGGCTCTTTACAATGGAAAGGCCCAGACCGCTGCCGCCATAGGTTTCCGCGGTCTCTGTGCTTTCCTGTAGGAACGGCGTAAAGATATTCTTCAAATATTCCGGCGACATGCCCACGCCTGTATCTGCAATCACAACTGTGATCTGGTCATATCTGTCGTCCACTTTTTCAGCGGATGCCTCCAGGCTGACGCTGCCATGCCGCGTAAACTTGAAAGCATTAGAAAGCAGGTTCATCAGAATTTGGTTGATTCGAAGCGCATCGCCCAGATACCTGTACTCGCTGCTGATATGGAAAGATGTATTGAACTCCAG
>CAUFVC010000077.1:0-8811 GCA_959029275.1 uncultured Eubacteriales bacterium
TTTCTGCCAGGAGAGCTATCTGTGACGCTCCGGCACAGACAGCGGTTGCTTGTTAGTATACAATACTTTTGCAGGGTTGTCAACGCAGGACAGCCTGCCAGCAAGCGGCCCGTCTTTCCTCGTCTTCTGTTGGCAGTCAAGCGTCACGGGAATTCGGCTGCCAGCTCCCGCGCGAATGTCCGCAGTCTCGCCATATCCTCCTGATAATGTGCCTTATCTCTGGCTCTCGCTCTCTTCGCCTCCGCCCGCGCAATAAAGTCCTGGCCGTAGCTATCCTCCAACGCTTTTTCCATCTGCACAATCTTCTCGTTCAGCCTCTGGGCCAGATCCGGAAGCGAACTCCAATCAGCGCTTTCCGCCGCGGTATCCAGATAATTGGCCGCCCGCAGCAGCTCCGCTTCCTCGATCCGCCATGCAAGGTGCCGCATCTCCATTCCCGCTTTTTTTACATAGCCATACAGATCGGCGGTTTGCTCTCCCTGCGCATCCTGTATGAACGCGAGCTCGATCTCCATGGCGCGCGTCCTGTCTCTTATGCTGTAAAATGCGTCCACCGCATCTGCCAAATTCTCCTCCCGCTCTGCCCTAAGCTGCCTTTGCCGGCAGAGGACGCCGGCGAGAAGGGTTATGCCTATCGCCGCGATGAGGCAACCGATAATCCAGCTTCTTTTCTTCATGCTCTCACCCCTCCCATGCCATTTCCGGTATCGCATCCACTATACTCTTGTACAGTTCCCGCATGATGTCCAGATCGGATTGTTTTTCTTGCAGTGATCGCTGCTTGGGGCCCTCTAGCCCATACGTTTCTTTCTGCCATGCCAAAAATTCCTCCGTCTTTTCATATGCCTCTGCTAGCAATGCACACAATTCCTCCATGTCCATCTGAAGATTGCGCTCCAGCGCTTCCACCGCCGCGGCTCCGCTTACGGCGCCGCCGCTAGCCTGTTGCTCCAAATGGCTGGCTGTCTGTACCAGCCTCCCCAAAAACGCCTCGCTTTGAGAGACAGCGCGGTCGTTTAAACCTGAGTAGACTAAGCCCATCTGCAAAGCATAGGAACTTTTTGTAATGTTCCGTATCGCCGCGTCTGTCACAGTATCCGCTTTTCTCAACTCCTGAAGGGATACGTTCAACGTATACAGATCTGTGTGAAACCGGGTGATATCCCCACACCCCTGGATGATATCGCTCTCTAATTTTCGCTCCTGCCCTCTGCTGGCGATATACCAAATGACTCCTGTGAGAAGCAGCAGCCATACTAGAGTCAGCAGCAGATACACGCGGCGCTCCTTCCTTTTGTTCCACTCCATCGCACGCCATCTCCTTTTTATGATATAACTCGATCCATCCCGCCAAAAGTTATCGCAGCCAGTCGTCGCTAAACTTTGTTTACAGTTTAGTATATCATATTTTTCTGGTATTTTCATCAAAAATATGTAAAATTCTCCCCAAATATTATCCGTTTTTATATCCATGTGCTTGAAGTTTAATTTCAAATATGATATAATTTGTTAAAAAATAAGGGGGGGATTTCCATGCATTTAATACTTATCACAGAATCCGATGACACGATATCCAATCATATTCTAAAGCTGTTGGATCCCAAGAAATATACAGGTATCCTTCGCAGCGGTTTTAACGATATCCAATATCAGCTCGAACAAAACACCGTATCCCTGGTTATAATGGGGACTTCCCGTTCCGCGGTTACGGACTTTATGATTTATCAAAAATGTTTTGTATATCAGATCCCGATTTTGTTTATGGTGTCAGGCCAGGATGACGCTGTCACGGCCTACGACTATGGCATCAATGACTACATTGTAACGCCATTCCGGATCCAGGATTTACTTGCTAAGATTCAATTCCTCGTCCATCACAGATCATGTCCCGCGCATTCCCTTACATACGGCGAGATTCAAATCCATTTCAAAAACCATTGTATCGTCCGCAATGGGAGCGAAGTCTTCCTAACGCCGAAAGAGTTTTCTCTATTTGCGCTGCTGCTCCACAACAAAGGGTCCGCATTGTCACGGGACCGGATTCTGGAAGCCATTTGGGGCTATGACTATACCGGCGAAACCAGGACCGTGGATGTCCATATTCAACGGCTGCGACGGAAACTCCATCTGTATGGCCGTTTGACAACCATCCCGAAACTTGGGTATCGGCTGGAAGACTCCGCTCTTTGAGTCTCGGACTTTTGATTGCTGTTGATTCCTTTTTTCTCTTGTATTTTTCCGGACAACAAAGTATAATAGAAAAATACATTATTCAACGGCTGCCGTTGATCGAAAAAGGAGCGCGATTGCATGACCGATTCTGCCAATGATCTGCAAGATCTACAGCAAATTGCCGCCCGAATTCGAGAGCTTCGGGAAGTATGCGGATATACCCCCGAATCGCTGGCGAAGGAGCTTGGCATTGACCTGTCCGTCTATCTGGGATACGAGGAAAACGGCGAAAATATTCCTATCAGTACAATCTATCACATTGCGAACAAATTCGGCGTGGATTTCACGGAGATTCTGACCGGCGCCTCCGCCAAACTGGACACCTATCACATCGTTCGCCGGGGGAAGGGCTCAGATATAAGCCGCTATCCGGGATACCGGTTTGAGGATCTGGCCTTTCGCTATCGGGATAAAGTGATGCAGCCTCTCTTGGTCACCTTGGATCCGTCCGACGCGCCAGCTGCCCTCGTGTCCCATGGGGGCCAGGAATTCAACCTGGTACTGGAGGGCAGCGTCGCGGTGGTCTTCGACAAGCAGGAGTTCATCTTAAGCGCAGGGGATTCCATCTACTTCAATCCCATGCACCCTCACGGGCAGCGATGTGTCGGGCCTGTCAAGGCTCGCTTTCTGACTGTCATCGCAGAACCTATGGAATGAGGAGGATGAAGGATGCTCTTGAATCGATTTTTACCGCGAATGGAATTTGAATCCTATGAGGATTTTAAAGCAAACTATGCTGTGACCGTTCCGGAGGACTTTAACTTTGGATTTGATATTGTGGATGCTTGGGCGGAGGAGGAGCCCCACAAGCTGGCTCTCGTCTGGTGTGACGACCACGGCCAGGAACGCCGTTTCACCTTCTCCGATATCCGCCGGCTGTCCAATCAGACCGCTAACTTTCTGCGGCAACTGGGGATTCACAAGGGCGATGTGGTGATGCTCATCCTTCGCCGCCGGTGGGAGTATTGGATCGCGGCCACAGCCTTACATAAGCTTGGCGCCATTCTGATCCCCGGCTCGCTACAGCTGACAAAAAAGGATATCGTCTATAGGGCCAATGCGGCCGGAGTCCGCGCCGTCATCTGTGTCAACGATCCCTTTGTCCTGACCCAGGTGGACGAGGCGTTCGATCAATGTCCCACCTTAGAGAACCGGATCACGATCCTGGACCACCGCCCGGGGTGGAGGCGGCTGGAAGATGAGATCGCCTCCTGCTCCCCTGATTTTCCACGCCCCTCCGGGTCGGAGGCGACGAGGTGGGACGACACCATGCTCGTATACTTCACCTCTGGGACCACCGGAATGCCGAAGATGGTTCGGCACAACTTCTCCTACCCCCTGGGCCACATCGTCACTGCGAAATACTGGCAGCAGGTCCAGGAGAATAAGCTGCATATGAGCGTATCCGATTCCGGCTGGGCCAAGTTCGGATGGGGCAAGATCTATGGACAGTGGATCTGCGGCGCCGTGATTTTTGCCTATGACATGGACAAGTTCGTCCCCCTCAAGCTTCTTCAGAAGATCACCCAGTACCAGGTCACCACTTTCTGTGCGCCGCCTACGATGTTTCGCTTCATGCTCCAGGAGGACGTGACGAAATTTGATCTCTCCTGCATCAAGCACTGCTGCATCGCAGGAGAACCGCTCAACCCGGAAGTGTTCAAGCGCTGGTATGACCTTACAGGGCTGAAGCTCTGCGAAGGCTTTGGGCAGAGTGAATCCTCGGTTATGCTGGCTAACTTTCAGTGGTTTGAACCGATCCCCGGCTCCATGGGGAAACCCTCCCCGCTGTATCACATCCAGCTCATGGACGCCGCGGGGAATCTCTGTGAGGACGGCGACGAGGGCTCCATCGTCGTCATGGATATCGACAAGCAGATGCCCACCGGTCTGTTTACCGGGTATTTCCATGATGATGAGTTGACGAAGGCCAATCTGGGCGGTTCCTGCTATGATACCGGCGACGTGGCCTGGCGGGACAGCAACGGATATTATTGGTTTGTCGGCCGCGGCGACGATGTGATCAAGTGTTCCGGCTACCGCATCGGGCCTTTTGAGGTGGAAAGCGCCCTGCTGGAGCATCCGGCCGTTGTTGAGTGCGCAGTCACCGCGGCGCCGGATCCCATCCGAGGGCAGGTGGTCAAGGCTACCATCGTTTTAGCCTCCGGGTATGCGCCCGGGGATGCCCTAACCCAGGAGCTACAAAACCATGTGAAGCATGTGACCGCTCCCTATAAATATCCGCGGATCATAGAATATGTGGATGAGTTGCCCAAGACTCTCGGCGGCAAAATCAAGCGGGCGCAGATCCGCAAACAGGACGCGGGCGCCTCGGGGAAAGCATAAAAAAAGGACGCTCCTGCAAGGGATATCTCCCTTTAGGCGGCTATCCATAGAAAGTAAAGGTGAAGAGGGTGTCCCAAAACTATGATTGAGTGATGTCATAGGGAGGGGCATCCTCTCTTTGTGTCGCTGAGTTCCAGTCCTTTTGTCGGAGCAAAGGTTCTCATTTGCTTTCTTTTTTCAGTTCATTCAGCCTGTGGGAGATCCGGATCGTACGGTTCTTATCTGTATCCTTACCATGGGAACCCCTTCTTCACACAGGCGCAAAAACCGCAGCATCCGGGGGGTGCGGCCATTGCCGTCCACGGCGGTTCTGCCTTTATTCTGACCTGAGCGCCGTTACCGGGTCACTCTTCGCTGCCTTGCTGGACGGAATCAACCCGCTCAACACGGTAAGTCCCACACTTAGAAGCACCAGAATGACTGCGGCTGACGCCGGAAGCGAAGCATTGATCGTGGTCGTACCTGCCAGATAATGAATCAGCGCGTTTCCCGGTATCAGGATCAGGAGGGTCAGTCCAATTCCCATCAGCCCTGCGCACAGTCCGATGATGAAGGTTTCCGCATCGAATACCTGGGAAATATTCCGCTTCGACGCTCCCATCGCACGCAGAATTCCGATTTCTTTTCTCCGTTCCAGTACGCTGATATAGGTAATCACGCCAATCATAATGGAGGAAACGATCAGGGAAATTGCCACAAACGCAATCAGGACATAGCTGACAACATCTACGATATCTGTCACCGAGGACATCAGTGTTCCTACCATATCCGTGTAGGTAATCACCTGTTCTTCTTTTCCTTCTTCCTTCATCCTGCTGTTGTACTCATCCAGGATGTTTACAATATACTCCTTGCTCTCAAAATCCTTTGGATAAATGGAGATTGCGGTGGGTTTCCCAAAATCCACATACCCCAGTTTCTGCAGGTTTCCGTCATAGCTTGCAGACCCGACGGTACTCATCGCCGTCAGCAGCTCTCTCAGTTCATCCCCGCTCATGTTTATTTTAAATGCGTCCGCAAATGCGTCTCCATCAATGTTGATCGCATTTTCCAGTTCCGTGCCAAAGGTACTCATGGACTGCTGCATCGCCGTCTGGATTTCGGAAGCAAGCTGGTCCATCATCTGTTCAACCACATTGCTGATCTGCGTCTCCAATGCGCTTCCCATCGCCGCACCATAGGACGCCATCACTTGCTGCATATAGCCCTGCATGAAAGCGGAAACCTGATTCTGCAGGCTGTCGGTATCAATCATCGCGCCAAGCCCGTCGGCCAGCTTCTGCTGTGCGTCCTCTGTCGCCAGATATTCCAGAAAATAATCTCCCATTTTTGTCGGGTCGGCCAGACCGTTTTCCGCCGCATAGCTCTGATAGCCGACTGCCAGATCGGAAGCCAACCTGGTGAGATCCGCCTCCGTAATCTCGATATCCCCATTGATCTGCAGATTCTCTGCCGCCCATGTATCCAGAATCGCCCTCGCCTGCGGTGTCTGCAGATATTCCAGCAAGTACTGGTCAAACTGATCCGGGTCTGTATATCCCATCTGCTCTGCATACTCCTGATACCCGTACATCACTGTCCGGATCAGCCCGGAGAGCTGCTCCGTAGATATGGAGATATCCCCGTTTTCCTGAATGATACGGCTGATGTAATCGTAAAGGATTGTTCTCGCCGTATCGCTGTTCAGGTACGCGCTGAAGTTCTCGCCCAGTTTTGCATAATCTGCCTGCGGGTTCGCCGCCGCATACTCCTGATATCCTTCCAAAAGCCCGGACACAAGTTCTCTGAGCTCCCCGGACGTTACATTTATCTCCACACTCCCCAACAGGTCGCTCATGCTGATCTGCGGCATATCCGGCAGGCTGATCTGGATGGAGGATACGTCAAGCGCACTGGACAAGTCGATGGTATTGGATATGTCAGAAAACGCGCCGGAAAGATTGAGAGAAGCTTCCATTCCGGAAAACACATCGGTATCAACCTGAAATGCCTGTTGTAGTGCGGATTCATCAATCTCAAACATCGTGCTCATGTCAAAATCGCTCTGGCTGCCGGTACTGCCAAACGCCTCGCCCGTAAATACATCGGTATCCGCGTCCGCCAGCTGCTTTTTGACAATCTCACTCTCCGCCGCCTGCCCTGCGACATACTCCATGAGGGAATACGGATAATTGATTCCTGTTGTAAGCGCGGCGCCGCTTGCGTCCTCCGAAGGCTGTACGATGCCGACGATCGTCAGTGTCTCGCCATTCTGTACGAGCTTCTTCATGTACGCTTCATCTTCGGACTTATCCACCCATGTGCTGTACTGACTGTCATACTGATAATAATCCGCACTGTTCACCAGTTTGAACTCCGTTCCGAGAATGTCATCGTATGTATAACTTCCCATATCTCCCGGAGTCTCGATTTTTTCTTCCGCAATAAACTGCTGGATCATTTCTTCCAGCTCCATCGAATCCCGCAGCCCTAACGTATACAGATGGAAATCGCTGATTCCTCCTGACGCTGTCAGCACCAGAACACACTCGTCATAACGCTCTGGCCACCGTCCTGCCTTCACATCATACTGATTTTTGTACAGGCTTTCATTTTCCGGCATCTCATAAAACACGTTCGTACTCATCATGGACGACATCAGGCTGCTGGAACTGGCCCCTGCGCCAAACCCAAGAGCATTAAACGAACTATCCGGATTGACCTGACGAACCGAATCCCCGTCATCGCGGAAAATCTGCGGCGTGACGTCGTAGGTATATTCGATGGCATTTGCATACTGCTCGATTCCGCTGTCCCCACTGTCCAGATATTGTTTCAGCGATTCCAGGTCATTGCTGTCCAATGTGGAAAACATATCCGTTACAAACTGCATCACATGGATTTCATCTGAGCCGCCGCTTTTTTCGGCATCTGTCCCATCCCCATTCTGAGCTCGGATCGCCATAGAAGCCAGATCAACGCCTGTACTTTGAATCTGGAGCGGATACTCGGAAAGCGTATCCTCCTCAATCGACTGGATATAAGCATTGACACCATTGGAAAGCGCCAGAATCGCCGCGATCCCGATAATTCCGATAGAACCCGCGAATGACGTTAGAATCGTTCTCGCCTTTTTTGTCCTGAGGTTATTGAAGCTGAGCGCTAGCGCCGTGAGAAAGCTCATCGAAGATTTTCCCATATTTTTATGCTCTGCCATTCCTTCCTCTTTCATCTCAAAAGGATTGGAATCCGAAATAATCCGTCCGTCCCGCAGATTCACGATCCGCGTTGCATACCGCTCCGCCAGCTCAGGGTTGTGCGTTACCATCACAACGAGCCGGTCTTTCGCCACCTCTCCCAGCAGCTCCATGACCTGGATGCTCGTCTCGCTGTCCAGTGCGCCGGTCGGCTCGTCGGCAAGCAGAATATCCGGGTTGTTCACCAGCGCACGGGCAATCGCCACCCGCTGCTGCTGTCCGCCGGACATTTGATTCGGTTTTTTATGGAGCTGATCTCCCAGTCCAACCTCCTCCAGCGCTTTCCTTGCACGATTGCGGCGCTCTGCCCTTGAAATCCCACCAATCGTCAGCGCCAGTTCCACGTTCGAGAGAATCGACTGATGTGGAATCAAATTATAACTTTGAAAAACAAATCCAATCGTGTGATTCCGGTACGAATCCCAATCCCGGTCTTTATAGGCTTTTGTAGAAATTCCGTTAATGACTAAATCTCCACTGTCATAGCGGTCAAGTCCGCCGATAATATTGAGTAGGGTTGTCTTACCGGAACCGCTTGGGCCAAGAATGGAAACAAATTCGTTGTCGCGCAAGTTCAGGCTGACTCCATCTAACGCCTTCTGAACCAGCTCACCTGTCTTATATTGCTTGTATATTTCTTTCAAACAGAGCATATGATTCACCCTTTCCGCAGTATTCCTTTTAGGTTTGCACCTATACTGTTCCTTTATTATTGCTCTTATCTCAATCCAACCTCGACTCAACCCCATAACTCCCATTCCACAAATAACATTTGCATATTGTTGAGGTTAGATTGAGGTTTTAGAATTATTCTTGATATAATGTTCATAAATCACACTATTCGCTTGGCGGCCTGCCGTAAACGGTTTTCGGATGTCAGCCAGGGAAAAGGAGAATCACCACGCCCAGCGCCGTAAGGACGATGCCCGTGGCCCGATTCAGTGTCTTGGGCGCGGCCTTGTTGGCAAAGACGGCGGCGATCCGCGCCCATATCAGG
>CAUFVC010000078.1:0-8728 GCA_959029275.1 uncultured Eubacteriales bacterium
GCCGACATTCTTTTCGGAAATCGTACCTTTCGGCAGGTCTGCAAGTTCGCTTTGGTACTTTTCAAGCATATACTCGATTCTTTGTTTTTCCTGCATAACGGTATGCAAAATCAAATTCATACGATCACCCACTCTTATTATACACAACAATTTACAAAATATCAATAGATAGTTGTGCATAAATTGCGGATAGAAAAACGGCACGGGAATCTTGTGCCGTTTGGTCTTTTATAAAGTGCCTATAAATGTGCTGCCGTTCCATACTTTCAATCCAGAATCTTCCAGCGCAACCGGAGTGTCATGGCCTCGACCCATCTCCGAGGGCGCTCTCTATCTGATCCCATACAGCGTCCCGCCCTGATTTGTCCAGCGCAGAGAAGGGGATAATCCTGGACCGATCCTCAACGCCTAAAGACTTGGCCAGCACCGCCACCTGTCTCTGGATCTGGCTGCGCTTGATCTTATCACTCTTCGTGGCGATGATGACCGGGTCGAAGTTATAATAGCGAATCCACTCCATCATCTGGCGGTCATTGGCGCCCGGCTCATGACGGATGTCCACCAGGAATAGCAAAAGTTTGAGCTGACTCCGCCCGGTTAAATAGGACTCAATAACCTTCCCCCACCGCTCCTGCTCCTGCTTTGGCGCCTTGGCATATCCATACCCCGGCAAATCAACAAAATAGAGCTGATCCTCCACATTATAAAAGTTGATGGTCCGCGTCTTGCCCGGTGCTGAGCTCGTTCGAGCCAGAGCTTTTCTGCCCACCAGCACATTGATAAGGGAGGACTTGCCCACGTTGGATTTTCCCACAAAGGCAATCTCCGGCAGTTTCGTGTCTGGTATTTGGCTGGCCACGCCCACCACGGTTTCCAGCGATACTGTATTAACTATCATTCTATTCTCCATTCCGGAGCGTCAGCGACGGGGCGAAGAGAAATTTGCGAAGGCGACTTCTCTTCTGCCATAAGAGCTATTTGTGGCGCTCCGGCACAAATAGCCGTGTGAAAAATAAGCTGTTCGAGCTTATTTTTCACACTAGTCTCCATTCCGGAGCGTCAGCAAGGGCCAGCCTTGTAACCGCTCCCATGTTGCTCACATATTCAATCGACATTCCGTCTGTCACATCCGGCTCCAGCTTCGCCACCTGCCGCCGGTTTTGTTCTGGGACAAGCACGCGGCAGATTCCCTGCTGTTTCGCCGCCAGCAATTTCTCCTTTAAACCGCCGATGGGAAGCACCCTTCCCTGCAAAGTCAACTCCCCTGTCATGGCTGTATCCATTCGGACAGGCTTTTTCGTGGCGGCCGAGATCAGCGCCACCGCCATGGTAATCCCTGCGGAGGGCCCATCCTTCGGCACCGCCCCCTCTGGGATATGCAGGTGAAAATCATGCTTTTTAAAGAATGCCTCCTGCAGCCCCAACTCTTCGCCGATGGATCGCAAATAGGAATAGGCGATGTGGGCTGACTCCCGCATCACATCGCCCAGCCGGCCTGTCATCTCCAACTTGCCAGAGCCTCCCATAATGCCCGCCTCGATGTGAAGGACCTGCCCGCCCACGGAAGTCCAGGCCAGCCCGTTGACCAGTCCAATCTCGCTGCCGCGCAGCGCTGTGTCTTCAAAGAAAATCGGACTTCCCAGGTAGGTTTCCAGGTTCTTTTCCGTTATCGTCACACTGTTTTTCTCCTGCTCAACCAAAAATTGAAGCGCCTTGCGGCAAACCGTATCCAAGTTGCGCTCAAGCTCCCGAACGCCGGCCTCCCTCGTATACCCCTGCATGATCTTGGTGTAGACGGCATCCCGCACTTTGATCTGGGACTTCTTGAGTCCATATCGCTTTAAGAGCTTCGGCAGGAGATGGTGCTGTGCGATGGACACCTTCTCGTAAGGCGTGTAGCTTTCCAGCTCAATGACCTCCATGCGGTCAAGCAAGGGCCTTGGCACATTGGCCAGACTATTGGCCGTTGCGATAAAGAAAACATCGGAGAGATCAAAAGGAACCTCTATGTATGCGTCCCGAAACTCATGATGGAGAGAGGTATCCAACACCTCCAGCAGTGCCGCTGTCGGATCCCCGCGCAGATCGCTGGCCATCTTATCGATCTCATCCAAAAGCATGAGAGGGTTGGCCGTTTTCGCCAGGCGCAGGCCATTGATAATCCGCCCTGGCATGGCTCCGATGTATGTCTTGCGGTGCCCGCGGATCTCCGCCTCATCCCGGACGCCTCCCAGTGAAATTCGGACATACCGGCGGCCGATGGCTTCCGCGATGGACGCTGCGATGGACGTCTTTCCCACGCCGGGAGGTCCGACAAGACAGAGGATCGGGCTGACGGTCGATGGGCTGAGCTGCTTCACCGCTAAATACTCCAAAACCCGTTCCTTAACCTTCTGAAGTCCTTGGTGATCCGCGTCCAGCTTTCGCCTCACCTCCGGGATGGAACGAGTCTCTTCGCTCTTGACGCCCCACGGCAGCGCCGCAATCTGCTCCAAATACTCGGCGTAGAGGCTGTATTCCGGGGACATGATGGACAGTTCGGAGAGATGGCGCAGCTCTTTCTCAATTTTCTCTCGGACAACCAAGGGAAGCCGCTCATCCTGCAACAATGGCTGAAATATTTTCAACTCCTGGTGCTTCCCCTCCCCCAGAGCCTCCTGGATCACGTGCAGCTGTTCCCGCAGATACGCATCTTTTTGATTTTTTGAAATGCCCTGCGCCACGCTGCCCTGAATCTCTCTTTTTAATCTCAGAATTTCCTTTTCCCGCTGAAGCAGCTGTAACATTCGCTGCCCCCGCTCGCGGGGATCTTCCGCGGTAAACAGCGCAACCTTATCCCCGTATTCAAGCGCCAAGTCGGACGCCAACTCGTCCGCGAGGGCGGACAGCGTTTCCACTTCCTCGATTTTTTGTACATTCTCCGGCGCCACTTCCACCAGGGATGCGTATTCCTCAAAGCTCTCTCTCAAAAGGCGCATCAGAGCCTGATCATACTCTTGCGCAGCGCCTTCCTCCAGCGGTATGGGCAGGGCCGAAGCCCGGAAGGGATTCTGCCCTGTCACTTCCACTAGCGTATACCGCTCCTTGGCCTCGACCATAACGCGGACCTGCTCCCCGTGTACGCGAAATAGCTTCATCACTCTCGCCAACAAAATCGTGGAGTACAGCCCCTCCGGCGCGGGATCTTCCTCCATTGGATTTCTCTGAACCCCTATGAAGATATGCTCTCCCTCTGCGATGGCTTCCTCGATTGCGCGGATCGAAATCTCCCGGGACACTTCAAAATTCGCCAACTGTCCGGGAAATAAAACAAATCCGCGTATCACTAAAACCGGCAATTCCATTTTTGCATCTCCCCTCAAATCATAGCGGCATCCTATTGTCTTACCGGCCGATTCCCTCCGCGCTCAACATTTCTCTCTCCGCGTCTGCCGCCTGTGCCCGCGTCGCGCCTTCACCTTTCGTCTGGAATACATCGGCCAATAGCTGATCGATATGATCAACAGGAATAACCTGGATTTTTCGCTTTTCAAAACATTTCTTCCAATTGGCGGCGGGTATGAAAACTCGTTCCATGCCGGCCATCTCGGCTGCCTCGATCTTCGCCTGTACGCCTCCCACCGGGAGAACATCCCCCCAGATGGAGATCTCCCCTGTCATAGCCACATTCGTAGGTATGGGGCAGGATAAAAAGGCGGAATACAGGGCGCACAACAGCGCGGTGCCGG
Source organism: uncultured Eubacteriales bacterium (assembly GCA_959029275.1). Lineage (GTDB taxonomy): Bacteria > Bacillota > Clostridia > Lachnospirales > Bianqueaceae > Bianquea. Next base: position 3,729 of record CAUFVC010000078.1, read on the forward strand.
CGGAGGGACCGTCAACCGGCATCCCGCCGGGAATGTTGACGTGGATGTCATATTGGTGGTACTCAATGGCATATTTGGCCTTCAGCAAGGTCAGCGCGTTGTGAACAGACGCCTTGGCTGTGCTGGTCCTGCGAAGTTTTTGCTGCCCCCGCTCCAGTTCCTCCTCCTCCACCAACCCCGTGATAATCAGAGCGCCTTCTCTTCCGGGATGCAGGGCCTCCAAGCGGACCTCCATCTCCATCAGGTGGCCCTGCCCGCCGCCCGTCACACCGATCCCGTACACACATCCGATGGACGGTTCTTTCTTGCAGGGCATTCCGGCTTCCCTGGGAACATACTGGCCAAATTCTAGTACCCACTCCACATCGCTCTTGTCAATGTGAGTCCGCCTTTCCAACAGGGCAGAACTGCCCGCCGTCTGTAAAATATTGACTGCGTCCCGCCCATTGTCACAGTAGGACGCGATCAGGGCTGGGATTCCCTCTTCCAGGGTGAATCCGCCTTTTTCCGCCGCCCCAACCACAATGGATCGGATCTCGTCCGGCCGCAGGCCGCGAAAGTAGATTTCCGTACATCGGGAGCGGATGGCCGGCGGTATATCCTCGGGCCCCCTCGTGGTGGCGCCGATCAGACGAAAATCTGCCGGAAGTCCTTTCTGGAAAATCTCATGGATATAGGAGGGAATGTTTGAATTCTCAGAGGAATAATAGGAACTCTCCAGCATAACCTTGCGATCTTCCAATACTTTTAAAAGCTTATTCATCTGAATGGGATGCAACTCCCCGATTTCATCCAAAAATAAGACTCCCCCGTGAGCTTTTGTCACGGCTCCCTCCTTGGGTTGGGGGATCCCAGCTGCACCGTAGGCTCCGGCTCCCTGATAGATCGGATCGTGGACCGTCCCGATAAGAGGATCCGCGATGCCCCTGTCGTCAAAGCGCATCGTCGTCGCATCCATCTCCACAAAACAGGAGGTCTCCTGGAATGGTGACATGGCGCTCTTCTTCGCTTCCTCCAGAATGACGCGGGCGGCGGCTGTCTTGCCGACTCCCGGGGGGCCGTAGATGAGGACATGTTGAGGGTTTGGACCGCACAGAGCGGCTCTCAACGCCTTGATGCCCTCCTCCTGCCCCACAATATCCTTCAGCGTTTGAGGTCTCGTCTTTTCGGCCAAAGGTTCCGTCAAATGAATTCTTCTTAGTTTATGAAGCTGTTCCATCTTTTTGCGGGATTCCTTCTCAATGGAGGTTCTCGAGGTCTCCTGCCGTTTTAGCTGTGTGTAAAAATAGATCCCGATGATGCATGAAAATATAAATTGAATGATGACAAACACCGTTGTAAACGTCATACTCTTCACCTCCCCCATAGTATACCGATTTCCAATGAAATTATGAGGGAGGTTCTCGCTCAATCTACGACAAATCGGCCGGGCGACTGCCCAGCCGGTTTGGTTGAATTTTTATGGCGCGATCTCTCTTTATGCTGTCTGACCTTTGCGGGCCGGCTTGCTCTTGCGGAGAAGCGGTTGTTTATTTTCATTATATACATACTCAGGGGCCGCCGCTTTTTCGACGGCATCTTTTGTAATCGTCACTTTCTCCACCGTCTCCATAGATGGGATCTCATACATCAGATCCCCCATGGTCTCCTCGATAATGGCTTTAAGACCTCGCGCTCCCGTCTTTCGCTCCGCCGCCTTGTGGGCAATGGCCTTCAAAGCGTCCGGTTCGAATTCCAGTGCCACGTCGTCCATGGCAAACAGCGCCTGGTATTGTTTGACAAGCGAGTTTTTGGGCTCTGTCAGAATCTGGACCAGCGCATCCTCGTCCAGCGCGTCCAGCGATACCATGACAGGCAGACGGCCGATAAATTCGGGGATCAACCCATATTTGAGAAGGTCTTGGGGCAACAGCTCCCGCAGGATCTCCGTGTCGGATGTGGCAGCCTTGGATTCGTCTTCCACCGTGTTGAATCCGATGGTCTTATGGTTGGTGCGGCTCTTGATAATTTTGTCTAAGCCGTCAAAGGCGCCGCCGCAGATAAACAAAATGTTGGTCGTGTCAATCTGAATGAATTCATGGTGCGGGTGCTTGCGCCCACCCGTGGGAGGGACAGAGGCCACCGTGCTCTCCAGAATCTTCAAAAGGGCCTGCTGAACCCCTTCTCCGCTGACATCGCGGGTTATGGATGGATTCTCCGATTTGCGCGCGATCTTATCGATCTCATCGATATAGATAATGCCGTGCTCAGCGCGTTCGATATCGTAATCCGCCGCCTGGATCAACTTCAGCAGGATATTTTCCACATCCTCTCCCACATATCCGGCTTCGGTCAGGCTCGTCGCATCCGCGATTGCAAAGGGTACATTCAGTATCTTGGCTAAAGTCTGGGCTAAGAATGTCTTGCCGGACCCCGTGGGACCGATCATGATGATATTGCTCTTTTGGAGTTCCACATTGTTGATCCGGTTCACCGAGTGAATCCGTTTATAGTGGTTATACACCGCCACAGCCAGCGCCCTCTTGGCCCTGTCTTGTCCGATTGCATATTCGTCCAAAAATTCCTTGATCTCTTTCGGTTTTAATAAATCACTGCCGTAGAACTCATCGTCAAATTCTGAGAATTCCTTTTCAATGATTTCTGAGCAAAGGTCCACGCATTCATCGCAAATATAGACTCCGTTGCCAGCTATCAGACGGCGCACCTGCTCCTGCCCTTTACCGCAGAATGAACACGTGATCCGTTTCTTTTCCTCGCCTGTTCTGGAAGCCATTCCATCACCTCAACTTATTTTTTCACTATGATCTGATCGACCAGGCCATATTCCACCGCTTCCTGTGCGCTCAGCCAATTGTCCCGGTCCGTGTCCTGTTCAATGATCTCCAGCGGCTTGCCTGTATTATCGCTCAAAATTTTGTTCAGGCGCGCTCGGGTGGCCAGAATGTGATCCGCCTGAATCTTGATGTCGGAAGCCTGCCCCTGCGTACCGCCCATGGGCTGATGGATCATGACCTCCGCGTTGGGCAGAATAAACCGCTTTCCCTTTTTGCCGCCCGCCAGCAGGAAAGAGCCCATACTCGCTGCCATACCCAGACAGATGGTGGAGACATCCGCCCGGACATGCTGCATGGTGTCATAGATGGCAAGGCCTGCGGAGACCGATCCCCCCGGGCTGTTGATATAGAAATGGATGTCCTTCTCCGGATCCTCGGAATCCAAGAAGAGCAGCTGTGCCACAACAAGGCTGGCTGTCACGTCGTTGACCTCTTCCGATAAAAAGATGATTCTCTCCTGCAGCAGACGCGAATAGATATCGTAGGATCTCTCGCCTCTGCTTGTCTGTTCTATTACATAGGGGACTAGTGCGCTGCGCATTAGCCGCCACCTCCTTAGTTATGCTAGATTCGCTGTAAAACGCCCGATCAACCTGTGAAAAGGGCGCGGTTGCCTGATACGCCCGACTACGCTTCCTTCGAATTCTCCACCAGGAATTCCATCGCCTTCTTGGATTTCATCTCTTCTTTGATGTTCTCCTGATCCGCGTCCGTCAGAGATTCCTTCAGCTTCTCCACTTCCATGTGGTAGGTCTCCGCCATATCCGCGACTTCCTTCTCAAAGTCCTCGTCGGTAATCTCTAAATTCTCAGCCTTCGCAATCGCTTCCAGGACGAGGCTGTCCTTGATGCGCCGCTCCGCGTCCGGGCGAACGGAAGCCCGCAGGGAGGCGATATTTCCACCGGTCATGGACATGTACTGCTCCATAGAGATCCCCTGATACCGGAGAGAATTAGCAAAATTTTGAATCATGCTGTCCGCCTGCTCATCCACCATCGGCCCGGGGATGACCATCTCAGCATTGGCAACCGCCTTTTCCAACAGTTCCCTGCGAATCCTCTCATCTTCCTGCTTCTGCTTGGACTGCGTCAGCTTCTCGCGGACATCGGCTTTATATTCATCCAACGTGTCGAATTCCGATACATCCTTAGCAAATTCATCGTCGATAGCCGGAAGCTCTTTCATCTGGATCTTCTTGACAGCGACCTTAAACGTAGCTGGTTTGCCAGCCAGGTCCCTCTGCCCGTAATCCTCCGGGAAGGTGACGCTCACTTCGCATTCCTCGCCGGCATTCTTGCCGACCAACTGATCCTCAAAGGTGTCGATGAAACTGTGAGAGCCCAGGACCAGATCATGGTTCTCACCCTTTCCCCCTTCGAAGGCCACGCCGTCTATAAAGCCCTCAAAGTCAATGGTGACAGTATCACCCATGGCAGCCGGGCGGTCTTCCACCTCCAACATGCGGGAATTCCGCTCCGCCGTCTTCTTGATCTCCGCGTCCACATCATCCTCGGTCACAATGACGGCCTTCTTTTCAACCTCCAGCCCCTTATAGTCGCCCAACGTGACCTCAGGCTTCACTGCCACCGTGGCCGTCACGACCACCGCCTCGCCGGCGTCGATCTTTTCAACGTTGATCTCCGGTCTGGACACAACCTTGAGCTCCAGCTCCTTGACGGCGCTGTCGTAGGCATCCGGCAAAACTTCATTGAGGGCGTCCTCATAGAAAACTTCCTTGCCGTAAGTTCTCTCCACCAGCTTGCGGGGAGCCTTGCCCTTGCGGAATCCTGGAACCGCGATCTTTCCTTTATTCTTGTTATAAACCTTCTGAATCGCTTCTTCAAAGACCTCGGGGCGAATCTCCAGCGTTACCTTCGCCATATTGTTTTCCAGGTGTTCTACCTTACTGCTCATGTATAAGTTCCTCCTTGAATGGTATTCGCACAGGTTCATAATGTCTTTCTACTATCCCATCCTCGTCGTATATAGAGCCCTCATAAAAAGAACGCGCCCTGTCAAGACGCCGCGACTATATACCGGTTACCTCTGTCAGGTACGCTATGCGGAGTACCGCAGGGATGGCATGGGACGTTTCCTCCTGAAAGCATAGGGAGTCCTGTACCCTTAATTTCTAATTATATATTACGAACGGGCAAATCGTCAAGG
>CAUFVC010000079.1:0-8607 GCA_959029275.1 uncultured Eubacteriales bacterium
AAATTTGTTGTACGATATAATAGTAAAAACTTTTGACAACGAGCAGGAGGAGCGATCCATGTTCAAAAAAGAATGGAAAGACTGTTATGTACACTGCGATGATCAGCGTCTGACCATTGGAAACGCTGCTATTGAGCGACGCTATCTGATTCACGGCGGCCACTTCATCCCCGCCGCAATCGTGAATAAGAAAACTGGGCACATCTGGCAGGGAAATCAGGTGGACTATATTGTACCTTCCAACTCCTTCCTCAGCGCCGCTGAGGCAGAGACGGACCTTGCTGTATCCATTGAGGACCAGGATGGGCTCTCCCATTCCTTCATGAAGGCCTCCATCACCATGGTGCAGGGAGAGAGAACCATCCTTTGGGAGCTGATGGTCTTCCCGTCCAGCCAAGGACAAAGCATCCCTTTCATTACCTCAAACATTCGCCTATTTGCCGCTGCGCCCGTAACGCTGGCTTCCATCCAGCCATCCTCTGCGCCAGCCGCGCCGGAAGGTCTTCATTTTATACCGTCGGATGCGGATTGCATTGACTGCGTATCGCTCCCCGCTGGGCACTATAAGTTTGAAGCCGTCCGCCTCTACGACCGTACCGACAATCACGACACCTTAGTCAAGGTTGATTCGCAGATGCTCTACAAAAACGAGCCCTACCAAGCCGATGGCAATCTATTCATCCTCCATGATTACGTCCGGGACGAAGCGCTCATGCTGGTCAAAGAGGCTCCCACTCACATGGCTTCCCTTGGCAGGTCCACAGGCGACCTTCATATTGATGGAAAAAAATCCGTACAGATTATCGGCTCTGGACTGGACGGCGCTGTTATCGACCCAGAGGGAATCTTCAGCTACAGCTCCACCGTCGGCGTCGGCGGGCGACAAGAATTGGACGGACTCTATCTCGATTTCTACCGTCAGCAATATAAAGGCGAATCTTGCCAGCATACCTTTACTATGTCCAACACTTGGGGTGATCAAAGCCAGGATAGTGCCATCTGCCACGATTTTATGATGCGGGAGATTGAGATCGCTGCCTCCATCGGCCTTGACATCGTACAGATCGACGATGGATGGCAAAAGGGAATCACGGCAAATTCTAAGCTGGTTAAAGGTGGCGTGTGGGAAGGCTATTACGCCAACGATCCTAATTTTTGGGATGTCAATGAGCAGAAATTTCCCCAGGGACTCGCCCCTATTGTTGACTATGCCGCTTCAAAAGGTATCACCATGGGATTGTGGTTTTCCCCAGACTCCTCCAGAGACTTTGCCAACTGGAAGCGGGATGTGGAGACACTCCGCCGCCTGTATGAGCAGTACAACATCCGGTATTTCAAGTTGGACGGTGTGAAACTTCGCAACAAAACGTGCGAACGAAATTATCTGCACTTTTTAGAGGAACTTCATGCCATCAGCCACGGGCAGATCTCCTTCAATCAGGATATCACCGCTGAAATTCGGCTTGGCTACGTCTATCACAAGCAGTACGGCACCCTGTTCGCGGAGAATCGCTATACCGGCGCCGCCAGCTACTACCCCCACAATACACTGAAAAATCTCTGGCATCTGTGCGAATTTTTTCCGGCCACCCGCTTCCAATTTGAGCTGCTCAACAACCGACGCAACACGGAGCAATACGGCGATGACCCATTGGCTCCGTCCCAATATTCCATAGACTATGAATTTGCCACTGTCATGCTCGCCAATCCTCTCTTCTGGATGGAGATGCGCAATCTGGCGCCGGAAGATATAGCCACTCTGCACAGCATTGTATCGGTCTATAAGCAGTACCGCAAGGAATTTTTCCAGGCCCGGATTCGCCCCATCGGGCAGATGCCAGATGGTGTCAGCTTCCCCGGCTTTCAGATTGAATGCGGGCCAGGCCGCGGATACCTCCTGTGCTTTCGCGAATATACAGCCAATGCCCAATATGCCTATGCGCTGCGGGACCTCCAAGGCCACAGCCTAAAGGCCTCCGTAGTGTACAGCGGCTTATCGGAATCGGACCGGTCTGCTTCCATTCAGACCGGCGATGATGGGACGCCACACCTCACTGTCACAATGAAGCAGCCTCGCAGTTATATGCTGATCCAGTATCAGGAAGCAGAATAGGAGCCTCGATGAATATGCCTTCTCTACAACACCCCTTACATCCCGAAGACCCATTTGAGATCCGGGATTTCTCCCCTTATGTACAGGAACCCTCCGGCCTTGGGGCGGACACATGGCAGTTGCGGGATTACACTCTCTTAGACGGAACTCCGGGACGTATGCTGGCAGTCAACGCTCTGACGCGTGATACCAGCCAGTTTTCTTCCCAGGGGATGCCGCCCGTCATTGAAATTCCTTTGAACTTGGACGGACTCTATTCCATCTATCTTGGAATGCCCCTGTTGGACTGGAAGCCCATCCTTTCCGGCGCTCCCTGCGGCGTTGACGCAGCGCTGGACGGCGAACCTTTTATCAATGTGGGCCCGGAATATGGCGTTCGCCATGGTCGGATTCTGGAAGAAACCAACCGGGAAATCTTTGTCTTCTTTAAAAATGCGCGCCTAGCCCATCGAACTCTCCGCATCCGCGTTCCTTTTGGAACTTTCAACTCTCTGCCCCTGGGCCATGTGCGCGCCGCCCTGTCCTGCATACGGCTTGTCCGCCTAGAGGAGGGGACTCCCCTCCAGGCTCGCTGCCAGGTTGCCTATCCGGATGCCGCGGACAAGAAACCGCTCATCCTTGTCTGCGATGGATTTTCTCACTATTTTAGCTTTGCCAACATTGGGGAATGCATGGATTTGCGACTTCCTGCCTGCTATGCGGACAGCGATGTAAAAATCATGATGACGCAGATTGCCGGTCCCGCCCTCTGGAAAAGCCAAGTCACCAGCTATATGGGGGAAGGCTTCACGGAGGAAGACTTGGCTGGAAAACGAGCCGGCGATATCCGCGCGCTCCGCTATGTCCAGTGGACCGTTGAAAACCAACAGGAGGCCCTTCGCCAACAGGCGAAAGCTTGCCATGATGTGGGGATGGAATTCCATTTTTCCATCCGCGCCAATCTGTTCTTTCACAGTGATAGCTCGAAAATCGGGGACAATGTTGAAAAGTATATGAATGGCAGGTGGTGGCAGGAAAACCCCGACGCCCGGCGCGATACCGGTTGCACCTGGAAGCTGGATTACGCGAAAGAGAAAACCAGGCAGTACTTTGCCTCCCTATTCCAGGAAGCCATGGACAATTTCCCCATAGACGGCGTCAATTTTGACTTTACCCGCTGGCCTTCTGTTCTTGATCCGAATAAGGACGACGAGACTCTGCTTCTGACCGTTGCCAGAGAAATCCGCGCCCTTGTCGATGCACAGCGCGATAAAACTGGCCGGCCGATGCAGTTTAGCATGACCTTTGTCGACGGCTATCACGCGGGAATGTCCTTGGAGGAGCAAAAAATCAATTTCGAGGCGCTGATGCGGGAGCGCCTTTTGGATTTCGTTATGGTGGAGGCGTGGGATATGAAGAAATACTGCGACCTCGCCCATCGATACCAGACTCCTATCTTTGCCGTCCAGGATGGAGAATCGATCTATTACCCTGGCGGTTTTCGCCAGGACCCCCTGTGGAAATTGCCGGACGGACGGCAGCAGGATGATCCCGAAGTGGGGGAAGAGCTATTGGACCAACCTGATATCCGGAGCTGCCTGACGCCAGCAGAGCTCAATATAGCGCTGGACCGCTTTTATACAGCTGGCGCCGATGGGGCCGCCTTCATAAACCGTTTCATGGGCGATCTTACCATACGGGACAGCGGCTGTGTGGCTCGGGTTAAGGCCCGAGCGGCCAGCGGCGAGATTTATGGCCAATTGAAGGGGTCTTATATATTTTTCTAGAAGGAGGCGGGCATCTTGAAAAAAAAGAAAGCTGGCGCTTTAAGCGCAGGCGCTCTGTTTCTCTCCTATTTTCTTCTAACCTTCGTCGGCTCTTATATGCTTCCGAAGCGGGTAAAAAGGCGAATTCAGCGCGCTGTCCACCCTCACCTTTTCTATGGGGATCCTCACCGCGAAGGCCCCGATCGGATCGAGCTCATAGAGCGCCCTGAGCAGGCTTTTGACGAGCGCATCCGGATCATAGAGGCGGCGACGGAACGGTTGGACATCTCCTGCCACTGTATCCAATGGGGCGTGTGCGCAAAATATATCTTTAGCTGTCTATTTGCCGCCGCCGACCGGGGTGTTAAGATTCGCCTTATCCTGGACGGAAAGCTTCACGGCTTGAACGGCCCTGCTAAGCCGGTTCTCTGTGAACTGGCACGCCATCCGAATATAGAGTTCAAGCTTTACAATCCTCTAAATCTTTTAACTCCCTGGCGATGGAATAGTCTGCTCCACGATAAGTTTATTATAGCGGACGATCGGCTGCTGATCCTAGGCGGCCGCAATATTGGGGATCAATATTTCAATTCTTTTGGCTATGATGGCGCCGTATGCAATGATCGCGATGTCCTTGTGTACAATCGCTTTCACGGAACAGAAGTGTCAGACCGGAGCGTCCTGACCCAAGTGCGTCAGTACATGGATATGTTGTGGACATACAAACATACTCGCCCTATTCGTCATCACGTTTCAACTAAGGCGCGCCGTCAGGGCCTCGCTATGAGGCAAAACCTGAAAACTGAATACCAGTCTCTTCGAAAGATGCGTCCAGAGCTTTTTGGCTTGACTTCCCGGGATTTCAGCGCTATGACGGTTCCGACATTCAAAATTACATTGATCCACAACCCCATCAACACATCCAAAAAAGAGCCTTGGGTCGGCTATCAGTTGCGCTCCTTGGCGATGACGGCCCGCTCTTCCATCACCCTTCAAAGTCCCTATGTTGTCGCCGGAAAACCTATGCGAAAAGCGTTTCGGCGGATGGTTGCTCGAACAGGTGACGTCACCTTGTTGACCAACTCCATCGCCTCATCCCCTAATTTCCCGGCTTTTTCTTACTATCTAAACACGAGAAAGCGGCTGTTGAAAACAGGGATGACGATCTATGAGCTGCAAAGCCGGGATTCGATTCACGGAAAATCCTATCTGATGGACGGGCGCTTTAGCGCGGTGGGCTCCTTGAACCTGGATGACCGCAGTCTGTATATTGACACAGAAACCATGCTCGTCATCGATAGCCCGGCCTTCAACCGCCAATTGACTCATGCTGTAAATGCCTATAAATCGAAGTCCCGAATTGTCAGCAAGAAAAACCGATACCTCCCCAATGATGACGTTGTTGAGGTACCGGTCTCCGGTTTGAAAAAATGGCTGATGCACGCCGTCTCTTATGTCACGCGGTTGATTCGTTTTCTTGTATGACTCCCGGATTCAGCTGTCGAAGCAGTGACTTTCCTCCTTTTGTCTTAAAATATTTGAAATACGCGGTGCGGATCCCTTGCTCCGTCGCTTCTTCTTCATACAGGTTGACCAGAAAATCCGCCTCTACACCATAGGTGTGGTGATGGGCGATCAGATAGCAAACCCGCTCGATGAAGGCTTCGGAAAAAGAAAACTCTTTTAATATTTTCCTCGCTTCCGTCGGCCCTTCCTTTTCTTGATATGGGCCGGCGGAGGAGCCGTATTTTTTCTCCGCCACCTTGATCCCTACATCATGCACCAGCGCCGTCACCGACAGCAAGAGGCGCTCCTCCCCCGGTCGATTTTCCATGCCCGCTATGACAAAAGACTTTCAGTGCGTGCTGGATCCGCCTCTGGTCTCCCTCAAAGTATCGAATCAAAGCCTGTATTACGAGGCCTATTGTATGATTATTTTCCATCGTATGCCTCTTCACAGTAGATGCAGCGGTAGACCTCGTTGACTTCATCTGTTAGAACAAACACGTGCTTAAGCTCCTGTTCGATGGATGTGATGCAGCGAGGATTCCTACATTTAATCACATTGGTGATCTTCTTTGGCAGCTGAATCTGGCGTTTTTCAATGATTTTTTCATCTTTGATGATGTTGATCGTGATATTGTGATCGATGTACCCGAGAATGTCCAGATCCACTAAGTCAAGACTGCCTTCAATCTTAATAATATCCTTGCGGCCCATCTTGTTGGATCGGGCATTTTTTATTATGGCTACACTGCAATCCAGCTTGTCCAGTCCAAGATCGTGATAGATGGACATGCTCCGTCCAGCCTGGATATGGTCCAATACGACTCCCTCTTTTAAACTTCCAACATTCAGCATTCTTTTTTTCCTCCCAATCCTAACAGCGTCATGATCAAGGCCATACGGGCATAGACGCCGAACTGTACTTGCTTGAAATAGGCGGCCCTCGGATCGTCGTCCACTTCCACGGATATCTCATTGACTCTGGGCAACGGATGAAGCACCAGCATGTCTTCCCTGGCGAGCTTCATCTTCTCCGCATCTAAAATATAGCTATCCTTCATGCGGATGTAATCCTCCTCATTAAAAAAGCGTTCCTTTTGGACACGCGTCATATACAGAATGTCCAGCTCCGGCATCACATCTTCCAGACGCTGTACTTCTTTAAAAGGTATTTGGTTTTTGATTAGGGTGTTGTCGCGAATATAGCTGGGAATGCGAAGTGCATCCGGTGAGATGAGCACAAACCGGATATGGGGATACCGCACCAACGCACTGATGAGGGAATGGACCGTCCGGCCAAATTTCAAATCGCCGCAAAGACCAATGGTTAGATCTGATAATCTGCCCTTTAAGGATCGAATGGTACAGAGATCTGTCAGCGTTTGCGTTGGGTGCTGGTGCCCTCCGTCGCCGGCATTAATCACAGGAATGGATGATTTTAAAGACGCCACTAGCGGCGCTCCCTCTTTTGGATGCCTCATTGCACAGATATCAGCGTAGCAGGACACGATGCGAATGGTGTCGGAAACGCTCTCTCCCTTAGCAGCGGAGCTGGAATCCGCAGTGGCAAATCCCAATACACTGCCTCCCAAGTTTAACATCGCGGCTTCAAAACTTAGGCGAGTGCGGGTGCTGGGTTCATAAAATAACGTCGCGATTTTCTTTCCCTTGCAGACTTGAGAATACCGGTCGGGATTCTGCCGAATTTCATCCGCCAGGTCTAGAACTTCATCAAGCTCCTCCACTGTAAAATCCAGCGGATTTAAAAAATGACGCATAAAAACCTCCATTCTGCCGCGAACCGCGGCAACTTCATATGGCTAACTTGTTACTTAACTTATTATATTATCACACTTAAATTCAGAATGCAATTCTTTTTCTTTTGCGTTGGTAAGTTGGGCATTTTTTATCTTTGATTGCAAAACAGCATCAACCATTTTTTAACTACTACTCTCATTACCCCATACCATGGAGAGTAGTATGCAACTTATTTATACTCTTGTCCTCATTGTCTCGCTTTTTCTGCCGACGGCTTTATCTCTTTTGCCGTTTCCCATGTCCTCCTCTTTTTAGCGGCTCTATCTTCTCATTTCCCCTTATCGCCTCTATTTTTTCCCCGTTCCTCGCTTTCGCTTGCCTCCCGTTTCCCACGTCCTCCTTTTTTTAGCGGCTCTATCTTCTCATTTCCCCTTATCGCCTCTATTTTTTCCCCGTTCCTCGCTTTCGCTTGCCTACCATTTCCCACGCCCCCTCTTTTTAGCGGCTGCATTTTTAAAACTTCATTTTATTGAAGCAAGGTCTTGCTAAATTTATCAGAAAATTGTATACTATAATATACAATACAATGATGAAAGGGCGGAGATCAATATGGCTCAAAGACTTCAAGAGCGGGATGACTGCTTGGCGCGTCTGTGCCAAGAATACCTTTTCACCTTCCTCAAGATCCAGCGGCTCACCGACATTCTAGCCAATGCCATCCGCGGAACCTAAGTCAAAAAGAAGGTGGGCAAATACTCCTATTACGACCTCCAGGTCTGGGAGAAGGGCAAACGAAAACGCACTCACGTCCGGAAGAACCAGTTGGAGACAATCCGCCAGCAGGTGGAACTGAGACAACATCAGGAGCGCCAACTCCGGGGGCTCAAAGACTATCTGGAGGAACTTCGCAAGTGCCTGCGGCATTTCCGCGTGAAAGTGGAAACCCTCGTGGAGACCTATCGTGAAGAAAGACAGGAGCGGGTGAGGCAGGAACGGGAAAAGAAGGTGGATCAGATGGCGGCCCGGCAGATGCCCTTCGGAAGTCACTTGAAGTATCGGACGTTGCGAGGAGAGTTGGTGAGGTCGAAGTCGGAACTGACCCTGGCGAATCTATTGTTTAGCATGGAGATCCCCTACGAATACGGCCCAATAGTGAGACTAGGGGAAGTGGAAGTGGAGGCAGACTTCAAGGTAGGGTCGAAGCTGGACGGGAGACGATGGTACTACTGGGAGCACTGCGGGAGGATGGATGATAAGGAGTATGTGGAGAGGTTTGGGAGGAAGATGGAGATGTACCGGACCAACGGGTACCGGGAAGGGAAGAATCTGATTGCGACATACGAGGACACGGAAAGCGGGCTGGACACGCAGGAGATTCTGAACATATTGAAGGTAAACCGAATCCTATAGGGGACGGAGTAAAAGGGTTAGGGAGAGTGTTTTTTAATTTTTGGCGGAGAAGTGTCACGGCGTCTGACGGACGGC
>CAUFVC010000080.1:0-8541 GCA_959029275.1 uncultured Eubacteriales bacterium
AGAGACGGAGCACATAACCATCGACGTGGATACCATGCCCATGGACGATGAACAAGTCTATCAGATGATCTCTGCCGGCAAAACCGATGGCGTATTTCAGCTTGAAAGTGCTGGCATGACGGCATTCATGCGGGATTTAAAACCTGAAAATCTGGAGGACATCATCGCGGGGATCTCCCTGTACCGCCCTGGCCCGATGGAATTCATTCCGAAATATGTGAAGGGGAAGAGGGAGTCTTCCTCGATCCAGTATACGGCTCCGCAGCTGGAGCCCATACTAAAGACAACCTATGGCTGTATCGTCTATCAAGAACAGGTTATGCAGATTGTGCGGGATTTGGCGGGGTATACCATGGGGCGAAGCGACCTGGTGCGGCGGGCTATGTCAAAGAAAAAAGCCGATGTTATGGCAAAGGAGCGCCAGAATTTTGTCTTCGGAAATGAGGAGGAGGGCATACCCGGCTGTATCGCCAACGGGATTCCGCAGCAGGTTGCGGAGACAATCTTCGATGAGATGACGGACTTTGCCAAGTATGCTTTCAATAAATCCCATGCGGCCGCTTACGCCGTGGTGGCGTATCAAACCGCCTGGCTGAAATATCACTACCCGGTGGAGTTCATGGCAGCCCTGCTCACCTCCGTCATCGACCATTCTGGCAAGGTATCCGCCTACATCCAGAGCTGCCGGGCCATGGAAGTTGCGATTTTGCCACCGGATATCAATGAGGGATACAGTGGCTTTTCCGTGTCTGTCAGAGACGGCGTGAAGGCTATCCGGTATGGCTTGTCGTCGGTCAAAAATGTCGGGCATTCCCTGATTGACAGCATGGTGGAAGAGCGGAAACAGAATGGACCTTTCAGCAGCCTGATGGACTTTTGCCGGCGGATGCAGGATTCTGAGCTGAATAAGAGGGCGCTGGAAAATCTTATCAAGGCGGGGGCATTTGACTCTCTGGGAGGATTCCGCAGCCAATATATTCAGATCTATCAGACGGTCATGGCCGGGGCGGCACAGTGGAAAAAAGCGCAGATCAGCGGCCAGATCGATCTATTCGGATTGGCGGGGCCGGAGGGAGAATCGGAGCAGGAGGAGAGAGACCCCCTGCCGGACATGCAGGAATTCCCGGACTCCCTGAAGCTTTCCTACGAAAAAGAAGTATTAGGATTATATTTGACGGGTCATCCGTTAGCGGAGGTAGAAGATAGCTGGCGCGCAAACGTAACGAATTTCGCATCGGATTTTAAACTCCGGGAGACAGTAGATGGGGAGGAGCTGAGCTTTGACGAAGAAGGCTCCGGCGCGCTGGTGGACGGCCAGGAGGTTGTGATTGGCGGAATAATCATGGGAAAAACCGTGAAGGCTACGAAGAACAATAAGATGATGGCGTTTATCTCCCTGGAAGACCTGTACGGGTCGGTGGAAGTTCTGGTCTTTCCCAACGACTATGAGCAGTATAGGGCCTTCCTTGAGGAAGACCAGAAGATCTATGTGCGAGGGCGAGTCAGCGTATCGGAGGAGGAGGATTCAAAGCTAATCTGCCAGCAGATCGTTCCCTTCGGGCAGGAGAAGGAATTACAGTATAGGCGTCCGCGGAGAAAGCAGCCGGCGGAGGAAGCTCCCAGCAATCCCCTGCTCTGGCTCCGCTTTGCCACAGAGCAGGATTGGCTGCAAAAACAGGCACTGGTGTGCCGGATTCTAGAAGAATTTCCCGGACCGGTACCCGTGCGGATATATCTGCAAGGGGAGAAAAAGAAAATGCAGGCGCGATTTGGCGTTTCCCAGAGCTTTCGGCTGCTGCAAAGTCTTCGGGACGCGCTTGGCGAGGCAAATGTAGCGCTGACAGACTCGAAGGTTGAGCGGAAAGATTTTACACAGAGCTATTGAAATTTTCAGCCGTTTAGGGTACAATAACACAGGAGTTTATTTTTTAGGTCAGCTTAGGAGGAACATCTAAAATGGATAAACAGATACGCACCATAGGAGTCTTGACCAGCGGCGGCGACGCGCAGGGAATGAATGCGTGCATTCGCGCCGTGACAAGGAGCGCGCTGAATAAAGGAATTCGGGTCATGGGAATCCGGAAGGGATACAATGGCTTGCTGCGGGGGGACATTGTGGAGATGACCGCCGCAAGTGTCGCTGACATTATTCACAGAGGCGGTACCATCCTATATACGGCGCGATGCCCGGAATTTCTGGAGCCGGAGAATCAAAAGCGCGCCTCGGAGATGTGCAAGGTTTTCGGGATCGATGGCCTTGTGGTCATCGGCGGGGACGGATCGTTCCGCGGGGCCAAGGATGTATCCAAGTTTGGAATCAATGTGGTGGGTGTGCCGGGAACCATTGACCTGGATATCGCGTGTACGGATTACACCATCGGATTTGACAGCGCGGTCAATGTTGTCATGGACGCCATCTCCCGCCTGCGGGACACGTCCGCATCGCATGAGCGCTGTAGCGTTGTGGAAGTCATGGGCCGCCATTGCGGGGAGATCGCGCTTTGGGCTGGTCTGGCCACAGGCGCAGACGCCATTATGATCCCGGAGGACAAGGATTCCGCCGATTTTGAAAGGGTTGTGCGGATTATCCTCGAGAACCGCGCGCGAGGAAAGAATCACAATATTATCATTGTGTCGGAGGGCGTCGGCGGTAGCCAGGAGCTGGCAAAGAGGATTCACGAGGTGACGGGAATCGATTCGCGCACCACCATTCTGGGCCATATACAGCGGGGAGGACGTCCCACCGCTCTGGATGTCAAGCACGCATCCATGATGGGCGTTTATGCGGTGGAGCTCCTGGCGAAAGGGGCGACGGATCGGGTGGTGGCCTATAGAAATGGACAATACGTAGATTATGATATTGATGAGGCGTTGGCCATGCACCGGGATGTCTCCATGGATATCTGGAAAGCAAACGTCGATATCTCCACGTATTGAGATGCACATGGAAGACGAGACTGGAGAATCTAATGGGAAAGGAGGTCAGTTACATGGCAAAATATGTATGTAGCGTATGCGGATACGTGTATGATCCGGAGATTGGAGATCCTGACAATGGAGTCGAAGCCGGAACCGCGTGGGAGGATGTGCCTGAGGATTGGTGCTGCCCGCTGTGCGGAGTTGGAAAGGATAACTTTGAAGAGGAATAAGATTCAGGCGTAAGGGTATTCCTTGAGCAGACCGCCGGCTTAACCGGCGGTTTTGCTTTATCCTTTCGAAGTTAAGAGGGATTGCTGTATGGCTCTCTGTGCAGGAGCGTCACAGAGAACCGCCGTGGAATCCTTGTCCATAAATCGCTCCGGAATGGAGGACCCTATGAAAGAATTATCCGTGGATGTAGTGGTGAGACCGAAAGAATACCGAATCGTCATCGAGGCGGGACTTTTGAACAATCTGGCCTTGGAGCTAAAGCGCAACCCGCTGGGAAAGCGCTATGCGATCATAACCGATACCATCGTGAATCCTTTATACGCGGAGCCATTGTGCCGCAGTCTGCGGGAGGCCGGAATTCCAGCGCAAGTCTATGCGTTTGCCCATGGGGAAGCCAGCAAAACGAGACAGACAAAGGAGTGGCTGGAAAATTCCCTGTTGGACGACGGATTTGGCCGCGACAGCGCAGTCTTAGCCGTTGGCGGAGGCGTTGTGGGGGATGTTGCGGGATTTGTGGCGGCCACCTATATGCGGGGGGTACACTTTGCCCAGATACCCACCACCACGGTGGCACAGGTGGACTCCAGTATTGGAGGAAAGACGGCCGTGGATGTGCCCCAGGGGAAAAATCTGATCGGCGCCTTTCACCACCCCGCGGTTGTCTATATGGACCCGCAGACCTTAAGGAGCCTTGATGAGCGAAATTACTGCGGCGGCCTGGTGGAACTGGTGAAACATGGTTTTATCGCGGATGCAGATTTTCTAGCCTTTTACAGGCAGAACCAGCAGACAATCTTAGCACGCACGGGAGCGGAGTATGCCGGTGTGATGGAGGAGTTGATGCTGCGGAATTGCCGAATCAAGAATGAGGTTGTCCGGCTGGATGAGCAGGAGACGAATCTGCGCAAGATCTTGAATTATGGCCATACCCTTGGACACGGC
This sequence comes from uncultured Eubacteriales bacterium, assembly GCA_959029275.1. Taxonomy (GTDB): domain Bacteria; phylum Bacillota; class Clostridia; order Lachnospirales; family Bianqueaceae; genus Bianquea. Next base: position 4,093 of record CAUFVC010000080.1, read on the forward strand.
GTTGAGATCTTAAGCGACTTTCTGCTGAGCCATGGGGAATCCGTGGCGGTGGGAATCGGGTTTGCCGCGTATATGGCTTGGCGCCTCGGATTTTGCACACAGGAGACCATGGAAATCCAGATGGATGTATTGGAAGGATTGGGTATGCCGTGCCGCATCCCGGACTCGATCACCGCGGAGCAGCTGATACGGGTTATGAGTATGGATAAGAAGGCGAAGGACGGGAAGGCGGAGTTTGTACTGCTGGAATCTGTGGGAAAGGTGAAGCGCGCAGCCGACGGCGATTGCGCGAACAAAATAGCCCCGGATGTGGTGCGAGCCATGATCGACGAATATAAGAGTATGGGGTAAGCATCGAAAAAACGAGCGTCTCAATTTTTGAAACGCTCGTTTTTTCTGTGAAAGTCCAAATGAGGAAAATTATTTAAGCACCGCCTCGGCAAAATCGCGGCCAAATTTCCGGCAATCGCTGAGCTGCGCCTCGCTGGGCTTGAAACGGATTTTCAGACCGGGCACGGGCATTTTCAATTTTAGCTGCTTCAGGCGTTCTTCAATGTGAGGGACAGCCTCGCCGCTCCAGCCGTAGGATCCAAAAGCGCCTGCCAAAATTCCTTTGTGGATGATGGGGTTCATGGATGCCAGCAGATTGAGAATTGGCGGCAGCGCCTCCCCCACAAGAGTCGGAGATCCAAAGAGGACTCCGGCGGCTGTGTCGATCTTTTCCATGACCTCCGATTGAGGCGATTGGGTTAAATCATAGAGCAGGATGTCGAGCTGCCCGGCCTCCGATGCGCCAGCCGCGATGGCTTCCGCCATGGTTTTTGTGTATCCGTATGCGCTCACATACGCGACGACGATGCAGGGGATATCCCGCGGCGTCGCTGTAGCCCACTGCCGGTACAGCGAGAGAAACTTATCCAGATCCTTGCGCAAAACGGGGCCGTGGCCGGGGCATATGATGGAGATGTCAAGGTCCTTAATCTTATCCAGGGCCGACAAAACGAAAGTTTTAAAGGGGCCCATAATGCAGTCAAAATAATATTTGTACGCATCCATCAAGTCGGACGGGTCGTCGATGGCATCGTTGAATACCCTCTCATCAGAGTAGTGGCAGCCAAAGGAGTCACAGGTGATGAGCACTTTCGACTCCGGAATATAGGTGTACATGGAGTCCGGCCAGTGAAGAAAGGGTGCCATGATAAATTGGAGCGTTTTGCCCCCCAGGTCGAGGCTGACAGAATCTTTTGCCACTATGTGGGGAAATTTGCGATTCGCAATTTCCTCTAGAAATGTGATGGCCGCTTGGGTTGCCACAACAGTGGCTTTGGGGCAATGGTCCAGGACAAAGGCAAGGCTTCCGGCGTGGTCAGGCTCTGTGTGATCTAGGATGATATAGTCGATGTCCGATGGATCGACGACCTCCTCAATCTTGGCAAGCCACTCATCGAAAAAGCCTTCTTTGACAGTTTCAAAGAGCGCTATTTTCTCAGTGCCCTTGACGATATACGAATTGTAAGTGGTACCGTATTTGGTTTCCATTATAATATCGAAAATCCTAAGATTGGGATCCAGGGCTCCAACCCAAGTAATGTCCTGTGTAACCTGTAAACTATGCATAGGAATCCTCCTCTGGTGTTGTATAAAGTGCGAAAAACGGCGATAAGCCGCTTCATAGGTAGATTAGCATAGATTATCCGGAGCGTCAAGGGGCCGCAGGATATTTTTTTGTGAAAAATATTTGAAATATAGGACACATTGGATTGTCATTCTGCGATAGTATATATGTCAGTGCAAAGCGGGCAGTGCGGACAGTAAAGAGAAGAAAATTCCAAATTACCACTTGTTTTGCAGAATAATCTGTGCTATAATATCACCTTGGACGATCAATCCTTGCTCTCGACATTTGATCGAGGGCCAAAGACCAGAAGGAGGTGTACGACAATGAACCAGTACGAGATCGCTTTAGTAGTGTCTGCGCAGCTGACGGATGAGGACAGAGCCGCCGTGGTTGAGCAGGTCAAGAACTACATTGTAAAGTATGAGGGTACTATCGTTGAAGTGGAAGAGTGGGGGAAGCGCCGTCTTGCCTATGAGATCCGCAAACAGAACGAAGGCTACTACTACTTTATTAAAGCGCAATCCAACCCCACGATGCCTGTGGAGCTGGAGAAGAATCTGCGTATTATGATGGAAACCGTGCTTCGTTATTTAATCGTCAGAGAAGGCGAATAATAGCACAAGGCCGAAGGAGGGTTTCGATGAACAAAGTGATTTTGATGGGTAGACTGACGAGGGATCCGGAGGTACGGTATTCGCAGGGGGCTCAGCCCACAGCGGTTTGCCGGTATAGCCTGGCGGTTAACCGATCCTATCGCCGCGAGGGCGAACCGGATGCTGACTTTATCAATGTTGTGGCTTTTGGCGGCCGCGGTGAGTTCGCGGGAAAATATTTCCGCAAGGGTATGATGGTTGCTGTCGTGGGCGAACTGCGGATCAGCAGCTATGACGATAAAGATGGAAATCGCAGGTGGAGTACGGATGTGGTGGTAACCGAGCAGCATTTCGCTGAGAGCCGTGCGTCCTTCGAAGGAAGAAACCAAGGTCAGAATCCGGATTTTGCGCCTGCGCCGCCCGCCGGCAATTACGGCGGTGATTACGGCAGCGGAGGCGGTTACGCTCCACAGCCTCAGGCTCCATCCTACAACAATGCCCCGCCAGCGTACAAACAAGCGCCGCAGCGCCGCAGCGACCAGGATGGCTTTATGCCCATAGAAGATGAAATCGAGGGCGATGAAGATCTGCCCTTCTAACCTATATTCGAGAAAAGGAGGTTTTTTCCATGCCCGCACCAGCACCTCAGAAAAAGAGAGGAATGCGCCGCAAAAAGCGTGTGTGCAGCTTTTGTGTAAGCCCCGCAGAACAGATCAACTATAAAGATGTAGCGAAGCTGCGACGGTATGTGTCAGAGCGGGGAAAGATTCTGCCCCGCCGCATCAATGGCAATTGCGCTAAACATCAGCGTGAATTGACGATTGCGATCAAGCGCGCGAGACATCTTGCATTGATGCCGTATACGTTGGATTAAGCCATGGTTTGGGCTGCCCCCGATGAATCCCAAAAGGGTTCGTCGGAGGCAGCTTTTTACATCGTGGAGACCGCTGGGGGAGGACTCCGCTTCCGGCTGCTGTGGCGCCAACGGACTTAAGGGGATGGCAGGATCTATGTGCTGAAATCCTGATTTTCGGCCGATAAAGATAGGAAAATCTAGCAAATTGGCTCTTTCAAAAAGCGATATCTGTGATATAATATCCACATAGGCAATGAGCGGCGCGGGAATGAGCAGGACGCCGCTGCAAATCGCATGTCAATTGGAGAGGATAGATAGTACACGGCTATTTGTGCCGGAGCGTCACAGATAGCTCTGCTAGCAGAAGTTGCCTTGTCGCTAACGCTCCGGAATGGAGATTACTATGTTCATGGAAGATATAGGGCGGGAGAACGCAAAAAAGCCAAAATCAGTCAAGCCAGCGAGAGTTCTGGTGCTGGGTTTTCTGCTGGTGCTGATTCTGGGGACGATTGCGCTTAAGCTGCCGATATCCAGTGCGGATGGAAAGAGCATTTCTTGGGTCGATGCCATGTTTACGTCAACTTCCGCGGTATGTGTCACAGGACTCGTTGTCGTCAACACGGCAGCGCAGTGGAGCATCTTTGGACAGTGTGTGATTTTGGCGCTGATACAGATCGGCGGCCTGGGCTTTATGGCATTCACGACGCTGATTTTTATGATTATGGGCCGCAGGATCACGTTGAAGGAGCGCTTGATTATTCAGGAAGCCCTCAATCAGTCCGCGCTGTCGGGAATCGTGAAGCTGACCAGGCGGATCTTGATGGGGACTTTTCTTGTGGAGGGGATCGGAGCTTTCCTCCTGTCTTTCCGTTTTATCCCGGAGTACGGAGTGGGCAGGGGAATCTTTTTTAGTGTGTTCCACTCCGTTTCGGCCTTCTGCAACGCGGGCTTCGATATTATCGGAAACAACATGGAATCCTACACGGGAGACCTGCTTGTGAATTTTGTTATCATGGCGCTGATCATCCTGGGGGGACTCGGTTTCGCGGTGTGGATGGATCTGCTGGATATGTTTCGAAACCGTTGGCGGGAACGGCTTCCATGGAAGCGCTGCTTTTCCAAGCTGCATCTTCACTCCAAGCTAGTGCTGGTTATCACGGCAGGCCTGATCCTTCTGGGCTTCTTTTTCTTCCTGATTGTGGAGTGGAGCAATCCGGAGACGCTGGGAAGCCTTAGCGGAAAAGACAAGGTGTTGGGAGCGCTGTTCCAGTCTGTCAGCACGAGGACCGCAGGATTTAATTCGATCAGTCAGGGAGGACTCAATGAGTCGTCGAAATTCATGACCATCCTCCTGATGTTCATCGGAGGTTCCTCCGGCGGCA
>CAUFVC010000081.1:0-8506 GCA_959029275.1 uncultured Eubacteriales bacterium
AAAAAATCCTCTCCTATAATGCATTCACGGAGCAGACCGCATTCGACACCTATATGTCCCAGGCGGAGATGATACAGGATGAACATGTATCCGCCCTTCTGACGCGCATCGCCCAGGATGAAAAGATTCACATACAGCTTTATCAGGATTTGCAGGATATGGTATAGACGCGAGCTATCCCGGGATGGCGTAAAAAGGTTTACACTCCCTTTTTATTTTTCCACCTTCCGCTGAGAAATCTCCACGCAAAGATCGACGCCCGCACTAACCAATCACATGTCATGGCAATCCAGACTCCCTTGACCCCCATGTTGAACCCCTGTCCCAAAAGATAGCTCATGCCAATGCGGCAAACCCACATGGAGACGATGGAGACGGCCATGGGAAACTTCACATCGTTGGCCGCCCGAAAAGCGTTGGGCAAGGTGAAGGATGCAGGCCAGATGACCATGCACAGCAGGCTGTGATAGACCAACAGCCATCGGGCCAGTTCCATAGTCTGCGGCGAGAGATGATAGAATTCAACAATCGGCCGCTGCGCGAGCAGAATTCCCATATTTAATATGGCCATCGTCATATAGGTCAGCAACATTAATTTTTGAGTATATCTCTTTGCCTGTTCGTACTCCCCGGCCCCCACACATTGGCCCACCACTGTCACCATTCCAAGTCCGATGGCGATTCCCGGGATGCATTCCATGGACACCACCGTGTTTGCGACCGCATTGGCGGCAATCGCAACGGTTCCGAAGGAAGCGATTAGGCTGGAGGTCAGGATTTTGCCGATCTGAAACATGCTATTTTCCAGCCCGTTGGGCACGCCAATCCGCATAATATTTTTGATCATGGTTGGCTGGAACCGAATTCTGTGGAGCTGCCGCACAGAGACGGGGTTGTTGCGATTGCGAAGCAGCACAAGCATCACCACCGCGCCCAGAGCGCGGGATGCCAGGGATGCGATGCCCGCCCCTGCGACGCCCATGTTGAAGATGTATATCAGCACGGCATTGCCACAGACGTTGGCTAAATTCATGGTGAGGGATGTGAACATGGAGACTTTGGAATTCCCCATGGAGCGGAATAAAGCGGCGCCTGAATTGTACACCGCTAAAAACGGATACGACAGCACAGATAGGAAAAAATAGGTCTGCGCATTGGCCATGACATCCGGCTCGATGGAGCCGAAGATCAGGCGCAGAAGCGGCTTTTTGCACAGAAGAGATAGCGCCATGATGAGAAGCGAAACGGCCGTGGTTGACAGAATCAGTTGCTTTGCCGCTGCGTTGGCGTTATCATGATCCTTCCGCCCCATATACTGAGCTGCCACCACCGCTCCGCCGGCCGCCAGGGCCGAAAAGATATTGATGAGTAATACATTGATGGTATCCACCAGCGAGATGCCGGACACCGCCGCCTCCCCCACCGAGGATACCATAACCGTATCCGCCATTCCAATGGTGACCGCCAAAATCTGCTCAATCACCAGCGGAATGATAAGTCTTCGCAAATCCTTTCCTGAAAACAACATTTTATGTATCCTCTCCCTCTATCCCAGCCGTTCCGTCCTCAGCTCCGCGTTCCCTTTCCTCTAGATGGAAGTAGTGTACCACATTTTAAAGGATATGTCGATGCAAAACCTTGCGGCGGAATTCTCTATAAGAAAAAAGCGGCCGATAGGCCGCTGTAAAGGTCTTAAACACCGCCATTACCGATCCCGGGGGATGAGGCGCAGTGTGAAAGCAAAGGTCTCTTCGTTGAACTGATACTGATCCATAAGCCTGGGCCCGCAGCTGTTGGATCCGATGCCGCTAACGGCATAATCCAGACACAGCACGGTATTCTCATCTTCCTCCAGCTCAAAATTATGCGCCTTTTGCGTCAGCTCCTCCTGCGCATAGGGCGAGATGGAAAAACTCATGGGCTTCGACGATACCGCCTTAAATCCAGCGCCGTTACCATCCCATACTTCAACAGACGCGCACCCCCAATGGCTTCCATTTTCCTGGGGCTTAATATAGTCTACGTGATTCTGCGCCGCCGTGGTGGTAAAGCATCCCCAGTGGGAAGCGCGGTGTTTATCCACATAACTTTCCAGAGGGCCGTAGCCGAAATATTTTGCCGTATCCATGTCCTTCGGCAAGAACAGGCGAACGCCGAACCGGGGAAGGTATGGCATGTCCATCTCCTTTTGACAATTCATGGCCATGTCCAAGCGCCCTTCGCCATCGATGGCGCACCGCATACGGATCTCCAGAATTTTTTGCCGGACAGGGGGCGCCAGGGATAAATGGCACTCAATCACAGCCAGTCCGTCCTCCACCCGCGCCTCGGTGCCATAGACTCTCACAGTCGCCCGGTCATAGCCAGCCTGCTCCCACTCTTGGCGCACAGTGCGGTCATTGTCGGTGGGCGCTCGCCAGACGTTGAACTCCATCGGTTTTGCAATCAGAGCCTGGTTTTGGAAAACCAATTGGGAAAACTGGCCGGCCACCTTATCGAAGACGTACCGGAATGTGGGCCCGGCAACGATAATCTGACGGTTGGTCTCCGTGACCGCCATAGCCGCAGAGCCCTTCAAGGCTTCCATCGCCATCGGTTCCTCCGCCAGCAACAGCTGATCGAAGCCCAGCTCGTGGCCCTCGCCGTAGAAAGGCGAAGCCTTCGCCGCCCGATAGATGAGGTTTAGATACAACCTTCCGCCGCCGCTCACCTTAGCGTCGAAGCGGACTTTTGCCCTCCCGTGGGGCGGGGCTTCAACACCCTCGAACATCCCCTCACTGACAGGGACTCCATCCCTCGTCACAGTGTAAGCGATCTGAGCGCACTCCTCAAGCCGCGTAAAGTCCAGCTTGTTCTCAAATTCGATCCATCCATCCTCCAGCAGGCGGGCCCGGATTGGGCGGATGACATTTTTATATTCTTTGAGGCCATTGTGAGGCGTGCGGTCCGGAAACACCAGGCCATCCATACAGAAATTGCCGTCGTGAGGGTATTCCCCGAAGTCGCCGCCGTAGAAATATTTCTTTTTGCCATCCGCCGTCTTCCCCATGTACACACTGTGGTCACACCACTCCCAGACAAAACCTCCCGCAAAGCCGTCATACTGGTCGATCAAGCGCTGATAGTCCTCCGCATCCCCAGGCCCGTTTCCCATGGCATGGATATACTCACAGAGGATATAGGGCTTATCCGTTCCGGCCCGCAATTCCTTTTCCAAATCCTCACAGGCGGGATACATTCTGCTGTATACGTCCAACATAGAACAATCATTTACGTGATCCTTCGCCTGGGGATGATACCCCTCATAGTGGACGAGGCGGTCCGGATCATAGGACTTTACCCAGCGGCCAGCATTTTCCATATTCTCCCCGTAACCCGACTCATTGCCAAGAGACCAGATCAGCACCGCCGCACAGTTTTTATCCCGCATGACATTGCGCTGCACGCGGTCTAAGACCGCCTCCATGAACCGCTGGTCACGCGCTAAAGCGCAGTAGCTATCTTCATAGTCTTTTCCGATCATAAATATGGAACCGTGGGATTCCTGATCCGATTCTGCAATCATGTAAAATCCGTATTCGGAGCAGAGTTGGGGGAACCAAGGGGCATTTGGATAATGGCTTGTCCGAATGGCGTTGATATTGTGCTGCTTCATGAGAGCCAGGTCCTTCAAAGCCTGCTCCCGGCTGATAGCGTATCCGGTGACAGGGTCGCTGTCATGGCGGTTCACACCGCGGAACTTAATGGGCTGCCCGTTGAGACAGATGCAATTCTGACCTCGAATCTCCAATTTCCGCACGCCAACCTTCTGCGCAATGGTCTCCCCCTGGCTCTCCAACAGAAGCGTGTACTGCGCCGGCTTCTCCGCGTTCCAGAGCACAGCGTCCTCCACGGAGAAGGACACGGTATCGCCCTCCGCCGCCGTATCCCCGACGACGCGGCCTTCTGGGTCGAGAAGCGCTGCCCTCACCGGCACCGGCGTATCAAGATAGGACAAGTCCACCCGGATCACGGCGTTCCGGTATTGGGCATCCAGATCGGTGTGGACAAAGAAATCGCGGATATGGTGAAGAGGCCGCTCCAAGATGTAGACATCCCGGAAGATACCCGACATCCGCAGTTTATCCTGGTCTTCCAGGTAACTGCCGTCGCACCACTTCAGCACGGCGGTGACAATGACGTTCTCCCCCTGTTTGACAAAGCCGGTAATGTCAAATTCGCTTGTCGAGTGGCTCACCTGGCTGTAGCCCACAAAGGAGCCGTTGATCCACACATAAAAGCAGGAATCCACACCCTCAAAATTCAGATAGTACCGCATGGAGTCTTGTTTATTTAGTGTAAAGCACCTCCGGTATACACCGCAAGGATTTTCCAGGGGCACATAGGGCGGATCATAGGGAAACGGATATCCCACATTCGTATACTGGTGGCGGTCATAACCATAGTTCTGCCATACCGAGGGCACCGGAATCACGTCCTGGCACAGGTCGTCCTGGAGCCAAAACGACTCCGGAAGATCTACGATGGAACTGTAATATCGAAACTGCCACATTCCGCTCAATAGCATCCGGCGTTCCGACTGGGCTCCATCGCCCTCCAATGCCGCTTCCCGGCTGGCAAAGGGGATATAGTAAGCGCGATTGTCCATGGTCCCCACGTGTAAAATCGCTGGATTCTCATAATATTTTTCCATTTCGTTAACACTGCCTCCTTCATTCAACGCGGTGATCACCCCTATTATACTAGACTTCTACCGGTTCTTCCATTCCCTCATTTGTCGTAAACATGCACAAAATGATACAATCTGTCCAATTACCCCTAGACAAACAGGCGCGGATCCTATACAATGAAAAAAACTGGACGTAAGCAAAGGAAGGTGATGGATATGGAGCAATCCTCCGGCTATTACTACCCGGATTCTTTTGATCAGGTGGACCTGGAGCACCCCTTCTCTGTCTACAGCTGCGGCCGCTACAAATTAGTCGGGGATGAAGTATCGCACACATGCCGTCCCAGCGGCCGCCAAGATTATCAATTGTTATATGTGGCCGACGGGGTGGCTTATTTTCAACTTCCCGACGGCGAACACAAAGCCACCCAGGGCGACGCAGTCCTCTATCACCCACGGCAGTCTCAGGACTACATCTATATGGCGCCGGATCACCCGGAAGTATTTTGGCTACACTTCTCCGGAACTCAGGTGGAGACTCTGCTCCGCGATTGGAAGCTGGACCAGGGATATCATTTCCACGTATCCTGTCAGAGCGACTACCAGACTTTGTTCCACCGGATCATCCGGGAGCTCCAGCTCTGTGAACCGAACTATGTCGAGATGGCTAGTCTCTTGGCCCAGGAGCTTCTCTCCCTCATGTCCCGCAATCTTTTACAGGACAGCAGCTGCAACAGCAGCCGCAATCTCCAGATCCGGCAGGCGATCGCCGCGATCCACGAGGATTACCGCTCCCCTATGAGCATCGCCCAATATGCACAAAATTTAAATATGAGCATCTGCTGGTTTATCCGGATCTTTAAGCAATACACCGGCCTCTCCCCTCAGCAATATATTATCCGGACTCGCATGATCAAAGCGCGGGAGCTGCTCAGCGCATCCTCCTACAATGTCAGTGAAATCGCCGCCATGGTGGGATATGACAACCCTCTGTATTTTAGCCGCTTATTCAAAAAAACCGCGGGGATTTCCCCCCGCGAGTACAGACAACTTCAAAATTCATGAAAATTTCACAAATCTTTTTTAATATATGTAGTATAATAAACATATCGATGTAGGCTCGTTTTTTATCTCAGACAGCAAGGAGTGATCTTAATATGGATGCACCGCTAACCCCGGCGTTTGCCCTAATACTGCTGGATCGGCAAAAGACCGACAACGCTAGCTTATCATTTGGAGTGAAGCCTAACTGCGTCATCCTATCCATCTTTTTTGAGCTGTTCATCAACGGCATTTTTGACATCAATCACAAAAACCAAGTTATGGTCAAACGCCCTGGGATCAACTTGCCCGACTATCAGAACGCAATCTATAAGCGGGTCAGCGCCTCCATACGCCCGCGCTCCCTACAGCACTGGATCAATTCTTTTCACAATAGCGCTGCTTCCTCCTCCGCGGTGACGGAGATCATGGATTCCGTCATCGGGGATCTGCGGAATCGGGCGCTGCTGTGTGTGAACGAAAATCAGGTCTATGTGGCGGACGCCGGTTTTGTCTCCAATAAAATCAGCACCATTAAAAAGGAACTTACGACGAACGGCCCTGTCACAGACCACGTCCTTGTCTTGGCGGCGTTGATGATGCGCTGCCACATCTTAAAGCTGTACTACTCCGTGCCGGAAAAGAAACAGATTAAGAATCGAATCCGGGGCATATGGCAGGACCGCATATTCGACCGCTCCGAGGTGATGAGCACCGCGATGGACTATGACAGCCTACAAGTCATCCTCGGCGCAATCTTCACCGTGTTAGAATAGAACAATCGGCAGGCTGGGCGGACTACCTCCGAAAACTCCGCCGCTTACACCATAGATAGATTCCCACCAGCGCCGCCGCGGCGATTTCAAGTCCCGCCATGCACAGGCCCATAAAGGGAACGCCTCTGGACGCGATGAGCAGACTCGCCCCATTATTGCTGACCACACCGGCCAGGCAGTTATACAGGGCATCGCCTGCGCTCTGGGTCGTCGTTTGCAGTTCAGCCGGGGAGCAATCATACAGCGCCTGGCGCATACTCGGCAAAAAGAGTCCATAGTGGGCTCCCCGAAACCCCGCACAGACGATCACCATCCAGCTTGTCCCCGCCAAATAAATGCCTATCATGGACAGGCTGGCAATCAGTGTGGAGATCAAAATCCGCTTGATGGGATCCAGGCGCGACATCTTAACCGAGAGAAATAAAAACGGCACCTCCAGCATGGCGCTGACTAGGAGCGCGATTCCCTGGTGGGACACGTTGCCTCCCACAGATTCTAATATCACGGGCATCAGATTGATCAGGCAGGTGATTCCAGTCCCCACCAAAAATACCGCCGCCAGCAAAAAGAGGACCGCCCGATTTCGGAGGAGCATCTGCACGCTTTCCTTTCCACTCTGCCCCTCCTTCTTCTGCCGCGTCTGGTAGCTTTCCCTCGGGGCGTCGGGCGTGACACAGGCAACCGTCACCGCCAGCGCTAAAAAGACGGCCGCCACCGCGGGCATGATGCCGTACCCCCGGCTGTTGAGAATTCCTCCATACACGCCGGTAAAGAGGGCAAAGGCAAAGGAGCCAGCCGACCGGATGGGGCCGTATACTTGGTTCGGATTCTGACAGCGCTTCAGAATCCAAGTATCCAGCACCGACGTAGATGGCTGCTGAACAAAGCCCAGCAGGGCAAAACATAGAATCACCAGTGAGGCCGTTCGAAAGGTATACACAAGGCCATACGCAAGCATTGTCACGGCGCTCGCCATGACAAAAATCCACTTATTGGTCTTCAGCCGGTCACACAGGACGCTCAGGACCATCTGCCCTACAAACGCGCCGCCAGTCTGAAAGGCCACGGCCGTTCCAATGAGGGTGACAGGGGTTCCCCCATACAGGAGCAGGGAGGTGGAAAATGAGGTAAACGATGCGTAAGCGCACCAATAGGCAACCTGTAAGATTGCAAACTTAATCCGCAACGTCGTCTCGCTAGTCATTGGAGTCCTCTGAAAACATATCCTGCGCCTTCAGCCGAAACTGGGTCAGCCCCCAGCTGATCGTCCCCTGCAATAGACCCGTGCCCAGGAACCGCATTCCCTTGAGCGGCTCGCCAACTAAATCTTTGGGATTGATGAAGAGGGTGAGGTTCAACCCCATCACATTCAGCAGCAGCCGGTACACCCATTCCTCCGTAAAAGGATTCAAGACCTTTTCGCTTTCCAGGATCGTTCCCATGATCGTATAGACTCCCAGCAGATCCTCGCTGGCCGGCAGAAAAATTCCCTCCAGAATGCTATAGACGTCCTCCTCCTCCAGGCGTTCAAGGATATCCTCCTCCATCGCGATGGAATCTGCCTTTAGCTCCTCGAGAGCCTCCTCGTCCCCTTCCCGCGCCCGCTTCAACATCTGCCGGCGCCATTCCTCTTCGCTTCGATACGCCTCCTCGTCCTCCTGGGATCTCTCCACATTGAGCAGGACTTTTCCCTCAGTGGAGAGGGCGTAAAAAGCGGTAATCAGGGAATCCCCCGCGTCCCCTGGCTTTTCCATCAGACACTCCACCAGGTCCAACAGCGAAATCTCAAGCTGGGCGCCCGTCCCCTCTTCTTCCCCGATTAAAAACGCGATAAGAGGGTCATCCATCTCAATCTCCCAATCCAGCAGGACGGAATAGGTTCTCTCCTGAACCATCGGAAGGATGACGATCATATTCACCTTTCCGTCTTCTTCCTTCTTTCCCCTGAGGGCGACTGCGAAATCCCCCATATATTTTTTCACTTCCACATAGACGGTTTCCGTCCCCGGTTGGCGATACC
>CAUFVC010000082.1:0-8308 GCA_959029275.1 uncultured Eubacteriales bacterium
TTAATTCTTTACTTATTCCAAAAAAACTTTAATTATTTCCATTGCCACTGCGGGAGGGATATGGTATACTGCAAGAAATTTGTAACGGTGCAAACGTGGGGGAAAGAACAATGGCATTATATAAGGAACAAAAAGGGAAAAAACTGACAGAGGAGCAATTTCAAAATCCAACCAGCGAATACAGAGGCGCTCCATTCTGGGCATGGAATAACAAGTTGGACCGAGATCAGCTGCTGCGCCAGATCGACTATTTTAAACAAATGGGTATGGGAGGCTTTCATATCCACTGCCGTGCAGGTTTGGATACGCCATATATGGGAGCGGAATATCAATCCATCGTGGCGGCATGCTGCCAAAAAGCGAAGCAGGAGGGACTTCTGTGCTGGCTGTATGACGAGGATCGATGGCCCTCTGGCAGTGCCGGGGGCATGGTCACAAAGAACTCGGAGTATTGCCAGCGGAGACTGATCTTTACAGCATTCGAACATCCCAGCCAAGAGTTCGTCAAAGGGGAATCACTCACATATGGCGTCCTGTATCACATGGCGGAATACGCTGTCACAGTGCAAGATGGAATCCTACAGGAATATGAGCGAATCGCACCGGGAGATATCATTCCTACATCGGCCAGGCGATGGTATGCCTATCTGACCATCGCGCCCAGAAACGACAGTTTCAATGGAGAATCCTACGTGGATACGCTGAATAAACGCGCCATAGAAAAGTTTATCGAAAAAACTCACCAAGAATATTACTGCGCGCTGGGCAGCGAATTTGGGCGGACAGTGCCGGCCATTTTTACCGATGAACCTCAATTTGCCTCGAAGCAGACGTTAGTGCGGTGCGACGAACCGCAGGAGATCCAGATTCCATTTACTGACGACCTGGAGGAAGCATATCAGGAGGCATACGAGGAAAGCTTACTGGATAAGCTGCCAGAGCTGTTTTGGGAATTGCCAGAGGGCGTGTCCGTGGCCCGGTATCGATTCCATAATTTCGTCGCAGAGCGCTTTGCAGAAAGTTTTGCCGATACAATCGGACAGTGGTGTGAAGCGCATGGGATTATGCTTACGGGACATATGATGGCGGAAGACACATTGATGTCGCAGACCTCGGTGCTGGGGGACGCGATGTGCTCCTACCGGAGCTTTCAGCTGCCTGGAATCGACATCTTAATGGACAGACGTGAATTCGCCACCGCCAAACAGGCGCAGAGCGCATCCCACCAATATGGACGCGAAGGAGTGCTAAGCGAGCTGTATGGCGTGACCAACTGGGATTTTGATTTTCGAGGACACAAATTGCAAGGCGATTGGCAGGCAGCGCTGGGGGTGACAACCCGCGTACCCCATCTGACATGGGTCAGTATGAAAGGGGAGGCAAAACGGGATTATCCAGCCTCCATCGGCTATCAATCCCCCTGGTATCAGGAGTATTCCATGGTAGAGGACCATTTTGCGAGGGTCAACACGGCGCTGACCAGAGGAAAAGCGCGCGTTCGTGTCGGAGTCATCCACCCAGTGGAAAGTGTGTGGCTTTACTATGGATCGAATGAAAAGACGGGCGCCATCCGGGAAGAATTGCAGGAAAATTTCCAGAACCTGCTGCAATGGATGCTTTTTGGACTCATCGATTTTGATTACATCTGCGAGTCCCTATTGCCCTCCCAGTGTTCGGTCAAGGAAACAGATGTGCTGCAAGTGGGACAGATGCAATACGAGGCGGTGGTTGTGCCAGGGTGTGTCACACTCCGATCCTCGACGCTAGAGAGCCTGGAAGCCTTTGCCCGGGGCGGGGGCCGTGTTATATTTGTGGGTGAGCCAGCGCCATACACGGATGCGCAGCCGTCAGACAGGGCAGCCGCGCTAGCGGCGAGGAGCGAAACCATTCCATTCTCAAAGAAGCGGGTATTAGACGCCCTAGAGCCATTCCGAGAGGTGGATATTATCTCCGTTAACGGGACATTCAGCGAGTGGGGCGGAAAAGGGGCTGGAATGCGCGCGGAGCGGTTATTGTATCAGATGCGACAGGACGGCGAAGATCGATGGCTTTTTGTAGCCCATGGCCTTCCCATGCTCAACCCGGATGTCCCCTATCGGGAGGTCATTGAAATTCAATTGGCAGGGGAATGGAAACCTACGCTCTATCATACCATGTCCGGCGACATTACGCCGGTACCAGCGCAGTATCAGAACGGAAAAACCCTGATTACCTGTGAGTTCTATGAACATGACAGTCTTCTCTTTCTGCTAGAACCTGGGACAAGAGCCGCAACCCTCACCGGAGAGGGAGAACGGCCGGGAGAGGGCGAAATCGTAGAATTTCCCGACGTCCTGCCTATTACGAAATCAGCGCCCAACGTGTTGTTGCTGGACATGGCAGAATTTAAAATTGATAGAGGCCCATGGAAACCTAGGGAAGAGATTTTACGCATCGATAAAAAAGTAAGAGAAACCCTGCACATCCGGCGATCTGGCGTACAGCCGTGGACGATTCAGGAGACGGCGAAAGCCCATCATAGGGTCCGCCTTCGATATACCATCGAATGCCAGTATCCCGCTAGAAACCTGGCCCTAGCGCTAGAAAATCAAGAAGAGACACGAATTTTTCTGGACGACTGCGAGATCGAGAAGAAAATACAGGGGTATTTCACCGATGAGGCGATTGAAACCGTAGCGCTGCCGGATTTGGGAGAGGGAACCCATCATCTGGAGCTGGAGCTGCCCTATTCAGAAAAAACATATCTGGAAGCGTGTTACGTAATCGGAGATTTTGGGGTGCAGGTGATAGGGAGTCAAGCGAACCTGGTAGAGCCAGTCCAACAGTTGGAATTTGGCAGCTGGACTGAGCAGGGACTGCCATTTTACGGACAAAATATAACGTATCACATTCCCATCAAACTGGAAAAAGCGGGGACGCTGCGGGTTCAGGCAACAAAATTTCGCTGTCCCCTCTGGAAAGTCTATCTAGATGGGGAGGAGAAGGCGGCGGTGGCGTTTGCGCCTTATACGGCGGAGATACCTGGCGTTGCGGCGGGACAGCATGAGGTGGCGATAGAGGTGTTTGGAAATCAGATTAACACCTTTGGCAGCGTCCACAACTGCAACGAGCAGCTGCGGTGGTTTGGCAGCGGAGCCTGGAAGACAGAGGGGGCCAGCTGGGCGTATGAGTATCAACTAAAGCGCTGTGGGATTCTTAAAAAGCCAGAAATCCGCCTTTTTGAAAACAGAGAGCGAGGATGATGACTATGGAATGGATTCTGTTAGGAACAGGGGCTGCCGACTGGCAGGAACCGCGGGAAAGCGGAGAATACAGAGGGTACACGAGCACGCTGCTTGACAGCCATATTCTGTTGGATTGTACGGAGCATTCCCTCCGAAAAATGGAAGAGCTGGGGATCGAATGGGCGCAAGTGACGGATCTTTTCTTTACCCACAGCCATGACGACCACTGTGATGTGGAAGCGGTTCGGGCTATTGCCCAAGCGCGTCAAAAGGCCCACGGCAGTCCTCTGCGGATCTACGGCGAGGGTTCGTGGATCCAAACGCTGTTTTGCCCGGGGGAGAGGGACTGGCAAGTTTCGCAGCTCACCGCCTACGAGGAGGTCAGCTGCGGAGACTATCGATTGCTTCCCCTGGCGGCCAACCACCGGACGGAGCGGGAGACAGAGACCGCGCTCTCCTATTTAATTCGAAGGGGAGAGACCGCGGTTCTGTACGCTCTCGATGGCGCCTGGATGTTAAACAAAACCTGGCAGGTTCTGCGGAAAACAGCAATCGACGCCTGGATTGTGGACTGTACCATAGGAGACGGGCATGAGGGAGATTTTCGGATTTTCGAGCATAACAGCCTGTCCATGGTGAGGGCGATGGCCCACACATTGATGGCAAAGACCCCCTATGGGCCGCCGGTTCTAAAGCAGGGAGCGCCCATTATTCTGAACCACCTGGCAAAAACGCTGCACCCCTGCCAGGAAGAACTAGAACAGGCGTTACAGGCCCCCTTTGTGGTGGCAAGGGATGGAATGCGGTTCCGGATCGGCTAGTACCCGGCGCTCCACGAACCAGGCGGGATCCTCAAAAAATAGATAGGTTACTTTACCCAAAATCCGGCAGGTATACCGGATTCCCCGGCCGCCAGCTTTTAAGCTGGCGGCCGGTCGTATATCCAGAATCCGGTCGATGGAAAATACGCGGCCATCCTCCCATCGAATGGATTTTGGCGTCATCGTTCCGGCCTCGTCAAAGAGAACCAACACTTGGACAAATACTTTCTCATGCATGGCAGGCTCCTTTCCTATTTTAGCCGGCCCGGTGCCGGTAAAAGCTTTCAGGGTGGATCACATGGTCCGACTCCGGATTCAGGGCGGACAGCCCAGAATCTGTCAGCATGATGCCGCGCTGAATGCAGGAGTGGCCGAAGCGATGGCGCAGAGTGTCGATGGAGTGCTCCAGCAGCGACTGCTTCTCAAGATGAACCTGGTCCGGCAAAAGAGAGAGCTGTCTGTGACCTGTACACTCCAGATCGCAGGCGCGCACCCCTAAACTGCGGATAGGGGCGTCAGGGCGGTGTTCCAGGTAGAGGGAAAACGCTGTTTCAAATAACTCTTGGGAGGTCTGCCCGGGCTGGGGCAGCTTTTTTTGCCGCTCAAAGGAGATCAGCGCAGCATCCCGGATCCAGAGCTGGACGGTGCGGCAGCAAAATTCATAGCGGCGCAGGCGGGCGGCAACACTCTCACACAAAATATAGAGTGTAAGTTTTACATCGTCGTCAGAGACGAGATCGCGGGGCGTCGTGGTGCTGTTGCCGATGGATTTGATCCACGCCTTTGCGTCCTCGTGAGCGACGGGGGACGTATCATCGCCCTTGGCCCAGCGCTGCAGCTGCAAGCCAACGCGGCCGAGAAGGGATTGAAGCAAGGCGGGAGTCGCGTTGGCCAGCTGTCCGATGGTCAAGATACCGTGCCGGCGGAGCTTATTTTTAGTCGCGGGGCCGACAAAGAGCAGTGTTTCCACGGGCAGGGGCCAAATGCGGGCCGACATCTGCTCCCGCGGAATATAGATGGTGGCATCCGGCTTCTTTAGATCCGATGCCAACTTTGCAAAGATTTTGTTGAAGGAGACGCCGATGGAGGCTGTCACACCCAGCTCACTGCGAATGAGAGAGCGAATCTCACCCGCGATGGTCTGGCCATCCCCGAAAAGGGGGGCGCTGGCGGTTACATCCAACCAGCATTCATCAAGGCCAAAGCTTTCGATTTGATCGGTAAAGCGGCCGTAGATTTGCCGGGCCAGATGGGAGTAGCGGAGATAGCGGTCATAATTGGCCGTGACAAATTGGATGCCAGGGCACGCTTGCCTTGCCATCCACAGGGGTTGCCCTGTCTGAACGCCGAAGGCTTTGGCGATATAATTTTTGGCGAGGACAATCCCGTGGCGCAGCTGTGGATCGCCCACCACAGCGACCGGCCGTCCTCGAAGAGACGGCCGGTACAGGCATTCCACGGAAGCGTAAAAATTATTTAAATCCGAGTGAAGAATAACGCGCTGCACAGTATCACCACCGATTGAGAACTTATGTTCGCATATAGTATAGCGCAGCAGCGCAAAAAAAACTAGCGGTAAAATAAGGAAAATGCCCTTCAAGGCACAGGCGTATAATAGAGCCTTCATCAGCAGCTTCAAATCCACCTTGTTTTGCTCGGCGTCCTGCAATGATAGAAAGACGGAAAAAAGCGATGAATTAAGAAATGCTCTTTTCGGCCGGTAAAGCCGTTACGCGGCGTATTGGCAGACTTGTGGGGATTCCTTCAAAAAAATGATTGTCTGAATCCCAATAGCCTGGAATGGTAACGCCACAGCAACATTAGAAAACGGAATACAACATTGAGCGAGAGCGTCCGTGTTATGCGGGCGCTCTTATTCTTTAGAAAGGAATTTGAGCATGAGTAAACGAAATATTGAGATCAAAGTTCGCCTAAACCGGAAAGAAGCGGAAGCTCTGAACAAGCGGGTGAAGAAAAGCCGCTTATCCCGCGAAGCCTATCTGCGGCATCTGATCAACGGCAGGCTCCCCGCAAGATTTTTGGTTTTCTACAATCATTGTAGCGGGGATAGTGGCACAAATTGAATGTGCGGATACAAAAAGAAAATCACCGAGAAAAGTCTGCAATAGACTAATCTCGGTGATTTTTCTTGCCCTTGCTACGCCTGATAACTAAGTTTCTTCAATACTTCGGTATCAGCCCGTAGCACAGGGGACAGTTTTTTTAATGGGCCTTCTGTGAGTTCACGGATGACAAATTTTTACGCCAGTGGAGTAAGAAAAATGTAGCCAGTAAGAACAAAAAGGCGATGAGAATGCGAATCCGCGGTGAAAAGGAGCGAGGGGGATCCCCGACCGTATATACGGATGTATCCAAAAAGATAGCCGGCTTTGAACGCAGAGGGCGGGTGCCGGCACCGCGCGTATTTCGTTTTTGTGAAACTTTCGTATGTTCACAGTGACGGACCTTCCGGCAACAGCGGGGCCTATCCTCCACAGAGACTTTGCGCTTATGAATAGTTTTCATGCAGAATCCTCCTTCCCACAGAGATCATTATAGTATAAATTGACGGGAAAGTCCAGGGGTTCCTATTAGCAAATTTGATTAAATATTTGTACATATTGGGGGGTGAATTGAGAAATGAGGACAGAGAAACTGTAATCAATAAGAAAATATGGAATTAATCCACTACAAAACTCATAAAAAGATCGATATTATATTCATTGTAGACAAGTGAGAAAGGAATGGAGAATGTGATATGGAAGAAAGTGTAAAAACCAAATCTCTACATAAGAAAAGTAAGCGAGAAGGGTATATGATCTTTCTGTATGCACTTCCGACGATTATTTTTGTGTTTATATTCAGTTATTTACCTCTGCGGGGCTGGATCTATTCCATATATAATTATCAGCCAGGTCTGCCCATCAGCGAATGTGAATTTGTCGGGATGAAATATTTTACGAAATTATTTTCCAACCCGGTCATGCGGATGAATCTATTTAATTCTCTCCGCAACACATTTGCTATGGTGGGATTGGGAATTTTGACATCCCCGCTGCCCATGATCTTTGCTATATTCCTATCCGAGATGCGGTCGAAGGGATTTAAGAAATTTGTCCAGACGGTTACGACAATGCCCCATTTCATAAGCTGGATCATCATGTATTCTTTAGTATTTTCCATGCTGAACGTCAATAACGGATTTGTCAATACGCTGCTGGTTCAGATGGGAATCATTGAGAAGCCCATCAACTTTTTGGCATCGCAGAAACATGTGTGGATTACCATGAAGGGATATGAGCTGTGGAAAGAGCTTGGCTGGAGCGCGATTGTATATCTGGCAGCCATCGCCGGGATTGACCAGGAATTGTACGAGGCGGCCATGGTCGACGGCGCTAGCCGACTCCAGAGAATCTGGCACATCACAGTCCCCGGAATGATTGAAACCTTCTTTGTCCTGTTGATCATGTCGCTGGGCAATTTCCTGAATACCGGCATGGAGCAGTATTATGTATTCCAAAATGCGATGAATAAAGATTACATACAAGTCTTGGATCTCTATGTGTATAACATTGGTATCGGAAATGGTCAGATCTCATACGCTACTGCCATTGGAATCATGAAATCGTTGGTTGCCGTGATTATGTTCGGGTTTGTCAACTGGCTATCGAAGGCGGTTCGTGGTTACAGCATGTTTTAAAATCCTATACTGGCAGGAGGCGGTTTTATGAAACGAGAAGGCAACGATATCGTATTTCAGATTGTGAACTATCTTATCTTCGGAATTTTTGCACTTATCTGTATATACCCATTTTATTACATTGTGATTAATACAATCAGCGCCAATGATCTGGCGGACAAGGGGAGGATCGTATTCCTCCCGAAAGGGATTCACTTCACCAATTATGTCGACATGCTACAGCGAAATGGAATTGTCAGATCCGCGGTCGTTTCGGTTCTGCGCACCGTCCTGGGAACCGCCCTATCCGTACTTGGCGCATCCTACATGGCATTCTGTTTTACAAAACAGAAAATGTGGGCCAAAAAGTTCTGGTACCGGTTCGTGGTTGTCACCATGTATTTCAGCGCTGGCATGATTCCCGTATATTTAAATATCAAGATGTTGGGACTTTTGGATACATTCTGGGTCTACATCATCCCAGGCATGTTTCCGGTCTATAACATGATCCTGGTTAAGACCTTTATGGAATCCATACCGCCGTCGCTGGAAGAATCAGCGGAGATCGACGGGGCCGGTTTCCT
>CAUFVC010000083.1:0-8214 GCA_959029275.1 uncultured Eubacteriales bacterium
GAGTCCAGAGACGAGTCATCGGAAGAATCGGATGAGTCGGAGACCGCGCCAGTGACAGAGGGCAGCGAGCCTCCGCTGCCGGAAGAATCGATGACCCTGGAAGATTCATCTGACAGCCCTGCCCTAAGCCTGGAGGAGATTCAGAGCTTAGATGGAAAACAGGAGACCTGGGGACCGGGAAAGAACGTGGACGACAAAAACCGTCCAACGGCGTGTATCCAGCTCCAGGAGAAATATGGACAATATGGAGCCTGGTTTATACAGAAGGATGAACCGAAAGTCTATCTAACCTTTGATGAGGGGTATGAAAATGGCTATACCGCTGCAATTTTGGATGTTTTAAAAGAAAAACAGGTCAGCGCTGTCTTTTTCGTGACCATGCCCTATGTGAAAGAGGATCCGGATTTGATCCGGCGCATGATCGATGAAGGGCATGTGGTGGGCAATCATACGGTGCATCACCCCAATATGACGGAGGTTTCGGTAGAAAAAGGAATGGAAGAGATCCAAGGATTGCACGATTATGTCAAAGAGAACTTTCAGTATGACATGTATCTGTTCCGCAATCCGGAGGGCGCTTTCAGCCCTCGAGTTCTGGCGTTAACTCAATCGGTTGGGTATCAAACGGTGCTGTGGAGTTACGCTTACAGAGACTGGGATCCAAACAATCAGCCGGATCCAACTTCAGCGCTGGAGAAAACGGTGGAGGCCGCCCATCCGGGAGCCATTTATCTGCTCCACGCCGTTAGCAAAACGAATGCGGAGATTTTAGGAGATTTTATTGACCAAGTTCGGGCAAAGGGGTACACCTTTGCAACGTGGGACTCAAAGGAATGATGACAAAGGATGAGAGGAACATGGAAGGTACGATTGAGAAATTGTTTTTAGATTCGATTTCACAGGAAGAGATTCTGGGCGAGGTCGCTAGCCGGTTTTATGAAACGATCGAAGATCTAGCGATCTCTCATCGAGTCTTTCGCCAGATGCTGTGGGAATACGAGAGTTTTGCCGCCTATTTTGCCGCCGAGTCGGAAGAGTTAACCCCTGAGGAAGACGATATTTTGCTGGATATGAGAGATACGCTGAGGATGGCGCTGGAGGACTACTTCGAGGCGGTGGAGGATCGCGTCGTCCAGCGGATTCAGCAGGAGTGTACCCAACCCATACTGGAAGATTTAAGACAGAGGGGCATTGTGCTAACACAGCCATACCTGCATGAGGAGCAGATCGAGGAATTCTATCCTGAGGCGTTTGAAGCCTACGACAGGCTAAAGCAGCGCTTTATTGAGAAGGTCTTTACCTTGTCCCCCCAAAAGGCGTACAAACAAGGGGAGGCAGCCCTCGCTCGATATCGGGATGACAAAGGGATTCTGTTTGATGAGAGAGACTTTATTCTGGCCTATCAAAAAGATTTTTCAAAAGAGCAGCTTTGGGATGCGCTGGCGGTTGCGTTTTATCAGGCTATCCATTATGGACGCCGGTATCGATTGGAACAGCCGGATGAATTTGAGATGCTGGAGGATGGCGAGGAGACCCCATTGGCGGAGCAGGACGACGGTGTGTTGATCCCGGAGGGAGATTTCGCCATTGACCAATTTGAATACGTCTGCGACCTGTGTACAGAATATACGGGACGGCGGGTTTTAGCGGCGGAGAATGAGCTGGGCGATGAAGCCTACTGGACTACGTATCAGGAAGATTTCCAGGAATTGATGGGGCTGTATTTAATGAATCATCTGAATCAGGTGATACAGGAGCTGGAGAGGGAGCGCGCGGAGGAGTATGCCAGCTTCGGCAAGATTTTTGGGATGCGTGCGGAGCAGAGAAGAGACCCGGAGGAGATTCTACAGCGCTGTGACAAAATCAACTACTATCTCCTTGAGCTAAATGAGAATCTTTGGACGGAGTTCACCGAATCCAGAGCTATGCAGTTCTATCAGAGAGGCGAGTCCTTGGCTCAGCAAACAAAATCTTGAGCGCGAAGCTTTATTTTCCTTGAAAAAATGGTAAGAACGTAGTATACTAGGGCAGAGTAGGTTCGAAACATAGGGAAGAGCCTCCACATCTACTTAAGAAAGGAAGATCCAAAAATGTCGAAAAAAGTTGTGACATTTGGTGAGATTATGATGCGCTTGCAGACGCCGGGGTACCAGCGTTTTGTACAGGCCGACAGTCTGGAAATGATTTTTGGGGGAGGGGAGGCCAATGTGGCGGTATCCCTTGCCAACTATGGCTTTGCCCCTTGCTTTGTGACTAAGCTCCCGAAGAACCCTCTGGGGGACGCTTGCATCGCTTCTCTGCGCAAGTATGGCGTTGACACGTCCTACATTGCGCGTGGGGGGGAGCGCCTTGGCATTTACTTCGTCGAGAAGGGGGCCTCCCAGAGAGCGTCCAATGTGGTATATGACCGTTCTCACTCATCCATTGCGGGTGCGCAGGCGGAGGATTTCGACTGGGATGCGATCTTTGACGGTGCTGCGTGGTTTCACTTTACCGGGATTACGCCGGCCCTGTCCGACGGATGTACACAGCTGACGCTGGATGCGTGCAAGGCGGCGAAAGCCCATGGGGTTTCCGTCAGCTGCGACTTGAATTTCCGCAAAAAGCTTTGGTCCAGTGAAAAGGCTGGCCAGGTTATGGGACAGCTGATGGAGTACGTCGATGTTCTCATCGCCAACGAGGAGGATGCGGAGAAGGTGTTCGGCATCAAGGCGGCGAATACGGATATTACCGGCGGCGAATTGAGCGATGAGGGATATAAAGACGTGGCGAAACAGCTTGTGGCGCGTTTTGGGTTCAAAAAGGTGGCCATCACTTTGCGGGAAAGCATTTCCGCCTCCGTCAACAACTGGGCGGCCATGCTGTATGACAGTGAGCGGGATGCCTTCTATAAGTCGAAAAAATACAATATGACAATCGTAGACCGCGTAGGCGGCGGTGACAGTTTTGGCGGCGGCTTGATCTACGCCCTTCTGTCCGCATACGAGAATCAGGATTGCATTGAATTCGCAACGGCGGCTTCCTGTCTAAAGCATTCCATCGAAGGGGATTTCAATCTCGTATCCGCAGATGAAGTCAAGAATTTGATGAAAGGCGATGGCTCCGGCCGTGTCCAGCGGTAAACAGGAGAATTTAAAAAAGAGACGAGTGAGCGGCTCTTATGCAGCCTCGTCTCTTTTTAAAAAACAGAAGGTTCTTACAAAGTTCGCGGTAGCGAACTTTTTTATCCTAAAGAAAAGGCCCGCCAGAGGCGGGTAATATTTGAAGAACAGAAGGTTCTTACAAAGTTCGCGGTAGCGAACTTTTTTATCCTTAAGAGAAAGCCCGCCAAAGGCGGGCGATTTCAAGAACCGAAGGTTCTTACAAAGTTCGCGGCAGCGAACTTTTTTTGATCTCGATCTTTTGCTCCTGAGTTAACGATAAAACAATGGTATCGCCGGCTCCAATATCGCCGCGGAGAAAAGCTTCCGCAATCTCATCCTCGATGGTCCGCTGAATCAGCCGGCGAAGGGGACGGGCGCCATATTTTGCATCATAGCCCGTTTCGGCGAGATAATCCTTGACCTC
Organism: uncultured Eubacteriales bacterium; assembly: GCA_959029275.1. Classification (GTDB taxonomy): domain Bacteria; phylum Bacillota; class Clostridia; order Lachnospirales; family Bianqueaceae; genus Bianquea. The sequence continues at coordinate 3,568 of CAUFVC010000083.1, forward strand.
TTCCGCTACGTCTATCTGAATGTTCTGGTATTGACCGGATCGATACACATCCTTCAGCATGAGCTCCACGATCTGGCGCAGTTGCGGTTTGGTGAGGGGCTCAAAGGTAATGATCTCATCGATGCGATTTATAAATTCTGGCCGGAAAAATTCTTTGAGAGCGCTTTGAATCCGCTCGGATAGGGCCACATGATCATCGCTGTTGAACCCGAGGCCATTGTTTTTGAATCCGGCGCCGGCGTTGGTCGTCATGACGATAATCGTGTTTTCAAAATTGACAACAAGCCCCTGGCTGTCGGTGAGTCTTCCGTCGTCCAGAATCTGCAAGAGCATATTGAAGACGTCGGCATGGGCCTTCTCGATCTCATCCAACAGAATAACGCAGTACGGCCGCCGTCGGACCTTCTCCGTAAGTTGACCACCCTGATCATAGCCTACATAGCCCGGAGGTGCGCCGATCAGCTTAGAGACAGTATGCTTCTCCATGTACTCGGACATATCAATTCGGATGAGCGCGTCCTCCGTGCCAAAAAGTTCCTGTGCCAGCGTTTTGACCAGCTCTGTCTTGCCCACCCCGGTGGGGCCGGCAAAGATGAAGGAGGCTGGTTTCTTCTCTTTTCGGAAGCCAGAACGATTGCGGCGGATAGCCCGCGACAGGGCGGACACGGCGGTCTCCTGTCCTATGACGCGCTGGTGCAGGCGTTCCTCAAGATGCAGAAGCTTATCCGCTTCCTCACTGGTGAGTTTTTGCACCGGGATCTTGGTCCAGGATTCCACCACCTGCGCGATATCGCCGTAAGTCAGCGGGACATGGGTGCAGGAGATCTGCTTATCCTTAATCTCATCTTCCAGGCGGATCTCTTCGACGCGGCATTTCGCCGCAGTCTCAAAGTCGTCCCTGGAGGCGGCTTCTTCCTTCTCCTGCTGGACCTTGGCCAACTGGGAGCGAAGGTTTTCCAGATCCACGAGGCCAGTATTCTGAAGATTCACCTTGGAGGCCGCCTCGTCGATGACGTCGATGGCCTTATCAGGAAGAAACCTCTGATGGATGTACCGCTGCGACAGCATGACGGCATCCTCAATGACGGAATCCGGGATCATGACATTGTGATAGGTTTCATAGTGCTCACGGATCCCCTTTATGATTGCAACGGTATCCTCCGGCGTCGGCTCATCCACAATGATGGGCTGGAAACGGCGTTCCAGAGCGGAATCCTTTTCAATGTATTTGCGATATTCTTCCAGCGTCGTCGTGCCAATAATCTGAATCTGCCCCTTGGCGAGGGCGGGTTTTAAGATATTGGCGGCGTTCATGGAGTTCTGGGCGTCACCGGCGCCGACAAGATTGTGGACCTCATCGATGACAAGGATAACGTTGCCTGCGCTGACGACTTCATTGATAATGGCTTTCATGCGCCCCTCAAATTGTCCTCGAAATTGCGTGCCCGCCACAAGTCCGGTCATATCGAGCCAGAATACTTCCTTGTCCAGCAGCTTGACAGGGACATCGCGGCGTGCAATCCGGAGAGCGAGGCCCTCTGCGATAGCCGTCTTGCCGACGCCAGGCTCACCCAACAGAATGGGATTGTTTTTCGTTCGCCGGTTGAGAATCTGCATCAGCCGCTGGATTTCGGCATCGCGGCCAATGATATTGTCGATCTGACCTTTGGATGCCTGCTCCGTCATATTGATACCGAACTTCATCAGGTTCTTTAGCTTCTCTGTGCGCCGTCTCGGAGGCGTCTGAGAGGTCTGCCCGGCCTGCCCGGATGAGGGCTGTGAGGAAGCCGGTTGTTGATCCACCATCGTCATAAGAGCGTCTGCATCCTCATCTGCATCCTCGTCATCCTGGTCGCCGCTTGGGGACGCCCCTGTGAGCATCTCCATCAGACCAGGTGGCATCATCTGTGACAGCGCATCCGGGTTATTCTCCAGGTCCATATTTTCCAGCATATCCGTCATCTGCTGATTCAGATTCTCTATATCCTTTTCATTCAGACCGCTCTGATTCATAAGATTTTGCAGAGTGATCCCCTGTTTCTGCGCACAGTTAAGGCACAAAGCCATCTGCTTATTGTGTCCATCCTTCATGATGTTGACCATGACAACAGCTATATTTTTTTTACATATTTGGCATAACATATCATCACTCCCTCTAGTGGCGCTGGAGATTATCACCGGTTCAAAATTTAAAAAAGCGGCTCCTGTACTCGTAATGGACCTGCTAAACAGATCGTCATATGCAACCGCCGCGCCCTCTTTTATTATACTTGCTTCGACTTGTAAATTCAAGCATTTTCACAATTTGTTCATAAGATTGCTATTTCAAAAACTTTACGGAATATCGATTGAAATAGAAGGGCAAGAATGCTATAATATGTAAAAGGGAGAAAGAGAGTGGCGAGGCAGCGCCTAATAGTGGAGGAGGTTTTTCTGTTATGGCGATAGAAGATTATAAAAAAGCGCTAAAAATGGGAAGGAAAGAGTATCAGAGTAATCTGTCACAGGGCATATATCCATATTTGCAGGTGCTGGAGGAGATCACGTCCAATGTGGATGTGGAATCCGAAATCACGATAGGGGATGTGCAGGTTCCCTTGGATAAAATCGTGGGGACGAATGGACGCTCAAGGGGAACAGCCTTTGCAAGAAATTATATGCCGCTTCTGGACGAAGATACAGAATTTGCCAGAAAATGGGCGAATTTATGTGATATTCACATTGAAGAGGGGATCCGGGATCCCATCAAATGCTATGAGTTTATGAACCGATTCTATGTTGTGGAGGGAAACAAGCGTGTCAGTGTCCTGAAGTATTTCGACGCTGTGTCCATTGCGGCGCATGTGACCAGGATTGTGCCGAGAAGAACGGATACCCTGGAATCCAAGATCTACTTTGAGTTTTTGGATTTCTATCGGATTACCGGGATCAATTATGTCTGGTTTACGAAAGAAGGCAATTTTCAGAAGCTGCTGGACATCCTGCAAAAGACGAAAAAGGCCGACTGGGATCAGGAATTCTCCAGGGACTTTCGCTCAGCCTACTACCGTTTCCGCAAGGCTTACACAGCCAAAGGCGGGAGAAAACTTTCTATTTCCACAGGGGACGCCATGTTAGAATACCTAAAGGTTTTTGGGTATGAGGGGCTGTTGGAAAAGAGCCATGCGCAGCTTATGGACGATGTAGCGAAGATGTGGGACGAGATCTGCCTACAGACGGAAGAGAAACCGATTGGGCTGGTCACCCATCCCATTGAAGAGCCAAATAAAAAGGGGCTGTTTAATTTCCTGTCCGGCAGCTCGAAGAAGACAAGGTTGAAAGTCGGTTTTGTTCACGATAAGGACCGGGAATCCTCCAGCTGGACCTACGGACACGAGCTGGGCCGTATGCATGTGGACCAGGTGTTTGCGGATCAGGTGGAGACCTACTGCGTTGATAATATCTTTAGCAATCCCAAAGGTGCGGACCAAGTATTGGAAGAGTTGGCGGACAGCGGTTTTGACGTTATTTTTACGACAACGCCCCAATTGGTGGAGTCCAGTCTAAAGGCGGCGATCAAACATCCAGAGATCAAATTTTTAAATTGCTCAGTGAATATGTCCTATCGGTATCTTCGGACCTATTACGGCAGGATGTATGAGCCTAAATTTCTGACGGGCGCCATTGCGGGGTGTCTGACGAGAACAGACCGAATCGGGTATGTGGCGGATTATCCCATATCCGGAATGATTGCCAACATCAATGCTTTCGCTCTCGGGGCGCGTCTTGTCAACCCGCGTGCGAAGATCTATCTGGAATGGTCCACGTTAAAAGACGGAGGCTCCATCACCGAACGAATGCAGAAGATGGAGGTGGATTTTATCTCCAATCAGGATCTGATCACTCCCGGCAACGCATCACGAAAATTTGGACTGTACAGGGTGGATCAGGATAACCTGACGAATATCGCCATGCCCATGTGGCATTGGGGTAAGTTCTACGAGAAGCTGATCCGCAGTATTCTCAGCGGATCCTGGAATGATGAGGACTACGTGGACGGAAGTAAGGCGATCAATTACTGGTGGGGGATGTCCGCTGGCGTCGTCGATCTGGTCTGTTCACAGAATCTGCCGGAGGGCACGAAACATCTGCTCAGCTTTTTAAAGAGGACTGTCATTTCGGGGGAAATGGATCCTTTCACTGGATATATACGGGATCAGGAGGGAAAAATCCAGGTTCAGGAGGATGAGTGTCTATCCACTGAAAAGATCGTTACCATGAACTGGTTGACGGATACGGTCATCGGTAAAATACCGGCAATTGACGAACTGCGGGAGGATGTCCAATCGCTGGTCCAGCTGGAGGGCCTTACGGTCATGGAGGATTGACAGCGGCCGGTGACAAAACCTTGGCGCATTGACAGAATATAGATAAGCAAGAGAGGGAGCAACCTGTAAGCGTGGGCAGCTCCCTCTCTTATTTTGCCAGCCAAAAAAGACGTATGGGGAATGCCCGCCAAGAATTTGCGACTGAATCCTATTGACTTATGTATGATTTCGTACTATAATGCATTGGTATGATTTCGTACTTCGAGGAGGCGCTCATATGAAAAATGTGGCAAACACAGAGGGAAGGAGATACAGCTATCTCACCAGTGAAATCGAGGCT
>CAUFVC010000084.1:0-8203 GCA_959029275.1 uncultured Eubacteriales bacterium
CATTGCCCGCTACATGCGTTCCTGTCTTGACCTCTTTTCCGTCTAGCATATCCTCAAAACTGACGGCAGGCTTTAAAGAAATAAAAGTATCGCCAGCACTAAAACAAATCAAAATGATACCAAACAAAAGAAGCATAAAGGTTCCTCTGCTAAAGCAGCTTAAAAATTTTTTCATATCCGTTTCTCCTACTTTTTCAAAATTTTTCCTTTTTTGTCTACCCCGAGAGTTTCGTTCACGTTTGCTTGAAATGCTACACTAAATCTCTTAAAGCTCTCTGCTGCCTCTGGCTGCTGGATGTTTACCTGGCATTCTTTTCCCAGCTTGGTATTGCTCTCGCTGACCATAATGCTGTAAGGAATCTTTTCTCCCGGATAGTGAAGATCCAACTGGTACCAGCTGCCGCCTATATACGAAAGGTTTTCGGCGCTCATACGCATGGGATCTGTATACTTGATTTTGCCGGCATCAACGCTTATGGGAACGACCCACATATGATCTGGCGCATCCTCTCTGAATGCGACAGCGTAATAGTGATAGACCTCCCGCGTCATACTCCGGCTGCGATATACTTCCTTGCCGTGAGCGTATGCGGCTATGTAATCTTTTCCGTCTGGAACAACAGCATCGATCAGTTTGCGGATATCCGCTTTTTCCTGACTGTCCACACCTTTTTTCTCATTAAGGGTTATCTTAATAAAAATGAGAACAAATGCTACCGCCAGAATAATTAGCGCTATGATCACAACCTCTGAACTCGTACCCAGATAGGCAGCTATTTTTCCAATCATTTTGCCCTCCCCTATGGTAAATAATTATGACCACAAATATTCTATCACTATCTTTTTTGTATTTCAATCTTTTTTTTATATTCTATACCAGGCGGGAAGGCAGCACAAAAATGGAACTGTAAAAATATGGTTGTAATCTGGCAGGGGCGTGCTATAATATACTGTAAGGTAACTGTAAAATTCAGAGAATGGTAGGAGGTGTCGGCATGAAGCCGCGGAAGTGGAGAGAAGCAGGAGTATTTCTAGGCGCCAACCTTGTGGGAGCCGTTTTATACGGAGCGGGGCTCGTATGTTTTGCGGCGCCGCACCGCATTGCCCCAGGAGGGGCTGGTGGAATCGCGGCGATGGTACATTACAAAACGGGTTTCCCCGTGGGACTCTTTATATTGCTTTTTACGGCGCTTCTGCTATTCCTAGCTGGGCGCTATTTAGGGAAAGGGTGGGCCTGGAAGACGCTGTTCTCTGCGGCCCTGCTGTCCGCCGTTATAGATTATGGGGTCGTCCGGATTCCCGCCTACCAGGGGGATCCGCTGTTGGCATCCATATTTGGCGGAGTCCTCATGGGATTCGGATTGGCCGTTATGCATATGGGCGGGATCAGCACAGGAGGATTCCCCCTTGTGGGGGTGACCTTGCAGAAGGTGTCTCCCAACTTTCAGATGGGAGGCCTGCTGACAGTTCTGAATATAGGGGTAGTGACCGCATCGGCGTTTGTATATGGGGATATCGATAGCCTTCTGTATGCTGTGATCTGCGTATATGTTTCAGGGATCGCGGTGACCGGCGTGACCGGCAGCCTGGGGGAGAAGCGGCTGATGATTGTGATTTCCGACTATTCCAGGCAGATCAAAGAGATATTGGTCTCGAAGCGCAACGGCGTTACGCTTTTGCGGGGGGAGGGCGGTTACAGCAAGGAGGCGCGTCAGGTTATTATGAGCGCGGTGTACAAAAAGGATTGTGAGCTGCTGCAAGAGCAAATCAAAGAAATTGACAGCAATGCACTGGTGGTTGTGACCCGGGCGAGCGAGGAGGCGGGAAAAGGATTTCGGCATGTCATATGACCGGATCAGCAGATTCTCAGATATCGTGTCTAAACCTTTGCTGCGCATGGCGAAACCGGCTGAATTTGCGTTCATAATAGGCATGGACGGACGGATTCGGTGAAAAACTGTGCGTATAGGTAACCACGGCATCGACAGCGGTGTGAATATCAGGGTAAATCCCTGCGGATACCATTCCAAGAATGGCGCCGCCCAAAGCGCCGGACTGTGGCTGGGCAGGGATGCGGATGTTCAGCCCGCAGGCATCGGCAAACATTTGTCCAAACACGGCACTGTTGGCGGCCCCGCCCGATAGCACGGCACAATCTGCCTGAATACCGGAGCGCTGTAATTTTTCTAAACGGTAGCGATGCTCAAAGACGATGCCCTCAAATACGGCGCGCAACATAGCGGCGGGATCGTGATAGGCGCGGAGTCCGGCAAAACCGCCTTGCGCCGACGGTAAGTCCATGGGGGCGTATAGATATGGCAGATAGAGCAGTTCCTCGTCCATGGGCTGTGTGGAAACCAACCGATCTGCATCGGCATACGAGAGGCCATTCAGCACCTTCTGGGTGTACCATTCCAGGTTGACGCATGAGGTGGGAGCGGAGTCGATGCATACATATGGCGCTGCGCCGAAAAAGCGGCAGCACTGCGTAATGTTCTGGGACCTGACAGGGAGTTGAGAGGCGGCGGCATTGATCCCCCACGTGCCGGCGATGAGCGCATATTGTCCCTCTTGTGTTGCGCCGGAGCCAAGCATACAGCTGTTGACGTCAAATAAGCCGCCCAAAATAGGAATCCCTGCGGGCAGACCTGTCTCCCCTGCAAAGGATTCTGTGACATATCCGGCTACCTGGCTGCTCTTCAGGATTTTGGGTAATTTGGACGAAGCATCCTCCAGATTGTATATTCGGAGCAAGTCGGGATCGTAGCTCCCGGTCTGCCAGTTCAGAAGCCCCGCGGCAGAGGCGTCCGTCTCCTCCGTGACGGCAACCCCGGACATGAACCAGCGCAGAAGATCCTTACAGAACAAAATCGTTTTAATTTGGGCAAAGGTCTGTGGCGAAGTGTACTTTAGCCATGCTAACAGCGGAAGAGGCTGTCCGCTCCAGTCAGACTGCAAAATGATGGGAAAGGTTTTTCCCTCCGGTGGAAGCATCTGGGAGCTTTCGCGGATCATCGAGGAGTATCCAACTGGCAACACATCCGTCTCCCCGATTGCATACAAGCCATTGCCATGACCGGATACGGAGGCGCAGAGGATGTCAGCCGGATCGGTATCGGCGTTTTGAAGCAATCGTGTCATGGCAGCGCAAAAATACTGGCGGAGCGCAGAAGTGTCAATGAGAGTATCGTTCAATGGCGTTGTAAACTCTTCGTTTCCAAGCCGTCTGCCGTTTGAGTCAAATAGAAGTAATTTTCCTTTTGTTAAGCCGCAGTCGATGCATAGAATACTATTCATTCAAAACTCTCCCAACTGTTTTTCAAATAATAATGAGCAGATTGCTTGTTTTATAGTGCGGTATATGATATTCTCATTATAGATTGTTCAATTGAAGCTGTCAATTGTGGCGAAAAAAAGTATAATTCTACCAAAACAGCGTGAAAAATGGACACAAGTGAACATGTAATGGGGAGGAATCAGCGATGACGGATGTTGAGCGGCGTGAAGTTATTTTGCATGAGTTAAAAAAGAAATTTTCAGTAAAGGTCACCGATTTGAGCAAAATGCTTTATATCGGGGAGGCGACCATCCGACGGGATCTCAAAAAGCTTGAAAAAGCAGGCTATCTAAAACGGGTGTATGGAGGCGCGGTGCGCATTGACCATATTGACCGGGAGCTTCCCGCCGATGTCCGCCAGATTGATTATATAGAGGCTAAGGTGGAGCCGTCTTCGATTGCTGCAAAGCTGATCCATAATGGAAATGTGCTCTCTATGGATTCTAGCACGACGGTTCAGTTCATGGGGGATTTGCTTTCGCGCTTCAGCGGATTGACGGTGTTGACGCAGGGGCAAAAATTGATTGAAAAACTGCAATATGCGCCCCTTAATGTATATTGTTCCGGGGGTTTGCTCTCCAAAACGACGCTTTCCTACAACGGAACCTTCGCCCGAAACTTTTTTTCGTCGTTCTACGCCGACATAGCGTTCATTTCCTGCAAGGGAATCTCTAGGGAGCATGGGATGAGCTGGGTATATGAAGAAGAGGCAAGTTTGCGTCGGACTATGCTCGAAAACGCTAGGCTGCGGGTTTTGCTCTGCGACCATTCAAAGTTTGATAAGATATCATCCTGCAAGCTCTTTGGATTTGATATGATTGATTATCTAGTTACGGATTCGCTGCCCAATGAGGGGTGGATTGAATTTCTGGAAAGACAAAATGTACAGCTCCTATGTTCCCAGCGGCCATAGTGCCGGGTGTGAAAACAACGATCTATGGCACAATGCAGGGCAATATGTTCATTCTGTTCACAGGCATTATATGCTTTGTGCTGGATATGCTCTACATCTACTTCCTGCGCGGCGTTCAGCAAAAGGAGCGCAGTTTGTCCAATGTATAGCGGAGAAAATGAGGCCCTTAAAAGGAACCGGGCCGTTTTGCTATATAGCAAAAAATGATGGACCAGCATATGGAAAAGTAAAGGAAGCAACGCGATTGACAAGAAGAGCCGAATCCCGGTTACTCACTGGGATTCGGCTCTTCTTTGTTATTTGTAAGAAAATTTCGCCATCAAAATATTGCAAAACTGGCGGTGTGTTCATTTGCGTGTTCGGTTGTGTTTATTTTGGGTTTGGTTTTTGTTTAAGTAGTATTTTTTTCACCACGATTGACAATATGTGTAGCCAAAGAATATAATTAAAGGCGAAAAAGATAGAAAAAGAGTTGGATATTTTATGCAAAATATCTTAATTTCCTTATATTGCCGGATAAGGATAATGAGAGAAAATGAACATTTGAACACAAAGCTGTCTTTTTAGGTGAAGTCTTGTGCAGCTCAAAATTTGGCTAAAGGGAAAAGGTGTAGAGAATGGATTATGGATTAGAAGGAAAGCGAGCTCTTGTCACAGGTGCCGCCGACGGATGCGGCAAGGCAATAGCGCTGCTTTTAGCACAGGAAGGTGCTCAAGTTATCCTGCATGACCTTGAGGGAAAGGCGGAGGCTCTGGGGAGAAATGTGGAGCTCTGCGGAAACGGAGCACAGTACATAACAGCGGATCTTTCCATAGAGGACGAGATAAACGCCCTCTGGAGTCAGGTTGGCATTCTGGATATTTTGGTGAACAACGCTGGAATTTGGCCGACCGCTTATGTTGCCGATATGACGTCGGGTTCATTTCGCAAAACATTGGATATCAATCTCATTGCGCCCTTTTTACTGACGAGAAACTTTGTCAATCAGTGCCTGTCGAATTCTAAAAAAGGCAAAATCGTAAACATGGTTTCGCAGGCGGCATTTCACGGTTCCACGTCGGGCCACGCACATTACGCCGCGTCCAAAGCCGGGCTTGTTGCCTTTACGGTATCGCTGGCCAGAGAGGTCGCCCCTAATGGGATCAATGTGAATGCCGTCGCCCCAGGAATGATGCGAACCCCGATGAACAAGGAGGCGCTGGAGGATCGGGAGGACGAGTATCTCAAACGGATTCCGCTGCGGCGGGTCGCCGATCCAAGCGAGGTTGCCGCCGCGGTTGTGTACCTGTGCGGAAATCAATCGGACTATATCACCGGAGCCACCATTGACGTGACAGGCGGCATGTTGATGCGCTGAAGCCCAATAAATGTATATCTATTTTGAAAGGAAGACGCGAGTATGCTTGTAACAATGGAAACGCTTCTCAAGGATGCACGAAAAAGACAGTATGCCATCCCTGCCTTTGATGTCAGCAACTATGAGATGGTGAAATCAGTCATTGATGTCTGTGAAGAGGAGAAGTCGCCGGCTTTGTTTATGTGTTTGAAGCAGGATATGCAGAATAAGGGGATTTACTTTATCACCGCTATGTTGAAGGAAGCGGCAAAGCGGTATACGGTTCCGGTCTGTATCCACTTGGATCATGCCACGGAATTTGCGGACATTCAGGACGCCATCGATATAGGATTTACTTCGGTGATGTATGACGGGTCGGTACTCCCTTTTGAACAGAATGCGGAGAATACGAAAGCGGTGACCGATTTGGCCCATAAACGGGGAGTCAGCGTGGAGGCGGAGCTGGGACATGTGGGGGACGGTATTGCAGGGACCAATGACGGGACGGCGGTACGGCAGGAGGAAACCGACCATCCGGAGGATAGCCTGACCGAACCCCGTGATGTGGAACGATTTGTTGAGATTACGGATGTGGACGCTCTGGCGGTGGCGGTTGGAACGGTTCACGGCGTCTACCGGGGGACTCCGCATCTGCGCTTGGACCGTTTAACCGAGATCAATCAGATTAGCACAAAACCATTGGTTCTTCACGGTGGCAGCGGAACGCCGGACGATCAGATCCGGCAGGCGATCCGCAGGGGGATCTGCAAGATCAATATATATTCCGAAGTGCTCTATGGGCTCAACGCCGGCTTAAAGGATAAACTGAATCGCATTGAGAATCTGTCCATGTGGCCGGTATTTGTCTATGAGGAAGCACAAAAGCAGATGCGGGAGGTTATCCGGCATAAAATCAAAACATTTGGGAGCGCTGGGCGGGCATGAAGAAATTAGTTGGAATCGGAGATCTATTTATTCCGTGCCAATATATTGAAGACGGCATGGCATCCTTGAAGGAATACGGGGTTGAAATTTCCACAGTCCAATGGGAGCTCAAGGGATTTGATGAACTTCAGCACATCAATCTGCAGGTGGAGCAAGGCGGCCGGGAGGCGATAGATGTGCCGCCTCAAATCTTGGAGGCCGTGCAGGAGGCGGATTTTGTGGTCACACAGTTCTTTCCCATTGGAAAGGCACTGATCGATGCATGTGCCAATCTAAAGGGGATCGGCGTACTGCGCGCCGGATATGAAAATGTGAACGCCGAGTACGCCAAGCAAAAGGGGATTCAAGTATTTCACACCGTCGGGCGCAATGCCCACGCAGTCAGTGACTTTGCGGTTGGCGCTATGATCTGTGAAGCCAGAAACATTGCGAGGGGTCATCACGGGATCAAGACAGGCCAGTGGATCCGCGAATACCCAAACAGCGGCGCGATTCCGGATTTTACCGACAAGACGGTCGGCATCATCGGGTATGGAGAGATCGGCCGCCTGGTGGCCAAAAAGCTTTCCGGGTTTGATGTGAGGGTTCTTGTCCATGACCCATATTATGGCGGGGATGAGGTGACAACGGTTTCGCTGGAAGCGCTTATGGAGCAAAGCGATTTTATTACGCTCCATGCGCGTCTAACGCCGGAGAATGAACATATGATCGATGCGCGCATGATATCGCGCATGAAGCCGACGGCCTATATCATCAACACGTCCCGCTCAGGGCTGATCGACGAACAGGCGCTATATGAAGCCCTCCGCGATCACCGCATTGGGGGAGCCTTTCTCGATGTTTTTGACCACGAGCCACCTATGGCGGATGATCCGCTTCTTTCCGTCGACAACGCAACCTTTACGCCGCACATGGCAGGGGGGAGCAACGATGCCTTCATAAATACGCCCAAGCTTCTGGCGGAGGCACTGATTGAGGATCTCAGCGGCAGGAAGACCCGCTTTTTGATCCAATAAGTTTACAGTGGAGGAGTGAAAATCTTGAAGGACAGAAATACGGACACAAAGTCAATTTTTGCGAGCCCAGCCCTAGTTCTGATGGTGCTCCCCGGTTTGTTGCTTTTGATTATCTTTCGATATTTGCCAATCCCCAATATCGTTGTAGCATTTAAGGATTACAACATATTTGATGGCGTGTTAAAAAGCCCGTGGGTTGGATTCAAACATTTTCAGACGCTATTTGCCATGCCCAAATTTTATTCTGTTCTCAAAAATACGTTTATCATCAGCGCATTGAAAATCGCCTTTGGCTTTCCGGCGCCCATTATCCTGGCGCTTGTGATCAACGAAGTCAATCATGTGACGTATAAACGGATCGTTCAGAACATTTTCTATCTCCCCCACTTTATGTCCTGGGTGGTAATCGGCGGCCTGTGCTTTGACATCTTTGGAAAAATGGGCATCATCAACTCAATCGGCGCAGCCTTTGGACTTCCGGCAAAATTATATTTGATGGATCCCAAAAGCATTCGCGGTGTGCTGGTGATTACGGATATCTGGAAAGATGTGGGCTGGGGCTCCATCATTTATCTGGCAGCCCTGACGTCCATCGATCCGGAACTGTACAATGCGGCAAAAATCGACGGCGCTGGCCGGTTTGCTCAGATTTTTC
>CAUFVC010000085.1:0-8076 GCA_959029275.1 uncultured Eubacteriales bacterium
TTCCTACGCTCCATATGTGGTCATGAGCATTTTTGCGGGCGCCCTGAGCGACCGGTGGAATAAAAAGTATACCATGCTGGTCAGCGATATCCTGGCCGCCCTCTCGACTTTGGCCGTCCTGTTTCTGTTAAAATCTGGTCAGCTCCGCATCGGCCACCTCTATCTGTTGAATGCAGTGAACGGTCTGATGAACACGGTCCAACAGCCGGCTTCCGCCGTATCCATCAGTCTCCTCACGCCGCGGAAGTATTACCAGAAGATAAGCGGTCTCAACTCCCTATCCAACTCCCTGATTACGGTTCTGACACCCGTGATTGCCACTGCACTGTTGACCTTCAGCAGCATCGACACCGTGATTCTCCTGGATTTGGCAACCTGTATCGTCGCCGTCGCCTGCCTCGCCCTCCTGATTACAATCCCGGAAGCCGAAAAAGACCAGACTTCAGAGGCGGAGCCTCTTTTCACAGCTGCCAAAAAGGGATTGCACTATTTACATGAGAACCGCGGGATCCTTGATCTGATTTTATTTCTGGCGGCGATTAACCTTGTCGCCTCCATGTATAACGCCGCTCTGCCCGCCATGCTGTTGTCCCGCAAAAACGGAGGGGAGGCTATACTGGGAATGGTTAACACCTGCGCCGGACTCGCAACGCTGGCGGGAAGCGTGCTGGTATCGCTGGCTCCGCCGCCCAAAAGCAGGATCCGCGTCATATGCGACACTCTTCTCTTTTCTATGGGCACGGAGAATCTGGTGCTTGCTCTGGGAAGGACGCCCCTCGCATGGTGCGTTGGCGCCATCCTCGGCTGGATCTTCATTCCGGTGATGAGCGCCAATATGGACGCGCTCCTGCGCTCCTATATCCCTGTGGAGGTTCAGGGCCGGGTTTACTCCGCTCGAAACACGCTGCAATTTTTCACCATTCCACTGGGCTATCTTCTGGGAGGCTTGTTGGTAGACGCCGTCCTTGAGCCTCTTATGGCGTCCCAGGGACAGGACAGTATACTTGTCGCTTTAGTCGGCAGTGGAAAAGGATCCGGCGCCGCCATTCTATATCTGATCATCGCAGTCCTCGGTGTGATAATCTGCCTGCTCTTTCGGCGCGATAGGCAACTGTGGGCGCTGGAGGATCGAAACCGTGAACGCCCGGCATAGAGTCATGTTGACAGCCTTACTTCGGCATGTTATAATGACCGAGTTAAAAAGCACCACTTCACTCAGTACTAAGCAGCCGAAGAAAGGTAAAACGGATATGAAATACGTATCGATCTACGACGCACCCATTGTGATCAACGGACTTCTCTCAGACTATCATAAAGGGCACTTCTGGAAGGTTCCCGAGACGCTATTTGGAAAAGTCAGCGAAATGACTGATAAACTGGGAAAACGCGCGACAGGAGGCCGCGTCCGCTTCCGCACCAATTCCAAAAAGCTCTGGATCAGAGTAACGCTTCAACACTGTGCGCCGGACATCAACTTTCCAATAATCGGAAGCGCTGCGTGCGATGTTCTCCGCGGCCGTGGAATCCAAGCTGAATACATAGGATATGTTGTCCCTCCGGAATTTGGCAAATTGATCGGTGAACGGGAGATAGAGCTTCCCGGCGTCATGGATGATTATACAATTTATATGCCGAGAAATGAGTCCGTCGAAGACATCGAGATAGCCATTGATGCTGACGCCGAAATTCTGCCGCCCACGCCTTACACTTATGAAGATCCGGTATTCTATTACGGCTCTTCTATTACCGAGGGGTGCAGCGCAACTCACCCCTCCTGTAACTTTGTGGCGTATACCTCTAGATGGGTGGACGCGGATTTTATCAACTTTGGATTTTCCGGCGCCGCATGCGGTGAGCCTGCCATGGCCGAATTTATTGCAGGGCAGAGGATGTCGGTTTTTGTCATGGATTACGACCGCAATGCTGTCAATGCGGAGCATTTGAGAAAAACACATGAAACCTTCTTCAAGATCATCCGCGAGGCACAGCCTGAGCTTCCGATTATCATGCAGTCCAAGGCCGATGATCAGCTTAAACACGAGATGATGGAGCGCCGCGATATCATCCGTCAGACGTATAGAAATGCGCTGGCGGCCGGCGATAATCACGTGTACTTCATCGACGGCAGCGAAACATACGGGTCCGCAGGACGTTTTGCATGCACAATCGATATGGTCCACCCCAATGACATCGGGTTCCGCCTAATGTCCCAACGCCTGTATCCTTTGCTCAAAGAAGCCCTTGAAACAAAATATGGCAGAAAAGCAGACGTTTGATGCCAGGATTTTCTCGTCGTTCTATTTTCATATTATTTTGCTACAGCTCCAAAATTTCTATTTGCCATTTTTTATTTTGGTATCGCCTGCATCTGCCATAACAGGGATGCGGCAATTGGCATTTCACACAACGATTTTACCACAAAAAAGACGCCGAGCACACTGCCTTTGCAGTCCCCGGTGTCTTTTTTCACGCTGTTTTGCTACAGCCCCTTTGTATAAATGCCGCTCTTCTGTGACTTCCATTCCGCACATCCTAGCGGTCTGTGTCGGAACCCGATGTGCCGCCTCTACCGCAGATGGCCCTTGCAAGCCTTCTACAGTAGCTTTGAATCGCCAATACCGCGACCGCAAGCAATAAGGCGCACAAAATTGCAATTGTCATGACAATGCGCCTCCCCTCTCCTGGGCTCAGCTACTTTTGTCGTTTCGCCTTCTCGCCCGCCTCAAATTGTCTCATACAAGAGCCCCCGCAGCCGCTACATCCATTGCAGCCGGCGCAGCCTCCCTTTTTCTTTGCCTTGATGATCTGTCGAATCGCCATGGCAACCAATACAATCAATACAGCACAGACTATAATTGTCGCTGCATTTGCAGCCAGCCATTCTAGCATACTCAAGACTCCTCTTTTATTAGTCTATGTGAGAGATGAGGATCTGTGCAGATCTTCATTTCCTATTGTCTCACCTATAAGTTAGCACAAACTAACTTCGATGTCAAGCCCTAAATTTTAACAGATATCCCCAAAAGCATTTCTCGATGTTAGATATGTTGAAACTAAACACAAAATCTGGTATAGTTAACTCAAGCGGAGAGAGGCATGACTATATGGAATTAAGGGTCTTGAAGTATTTTTTGATGGTCGCCAGAGAGGAAAATATTGCAAAGGCGGCTGCGCTTTTACACATTACGCAGCCCACCCTTTAAAAAGCGAGTTCGTATTTTTGGATTATGCAGAGCCGGCTTTGTGTGCATACAAACGACGTTCCCTGCGGATACTAGGACTCATCACAGAAAAATTAACTTGCGCATTTCACTGTGCCGGTGGTATAATATTCTATAAATGCAATGAACAGTGCGCAAGGATATACATGCGATGTACCAACGAAAAGGAGGCTCGAAGGCTATGAAAATCCATGAATCAGCGGAGAACTATCTCGAAACCATCCTGATTTTAAGCCATTCCAAACCCTTCGTCCGTTCGATCGATATTGTGAATGAGTTAGACTTCACCAAGCCCAGCGTCAGTGTGGCGATGAAGAAGCTCCGGGAGAGCGGCTATATTCTCATGGACGCCGACGGCTATATTACACTGACGCCCAGCGGGCGCTCCATAGCGGAAAAGATCTACGAGCGCCATACTCTTTTGGCGGACTGGCTGACCCAGCTCGGCGTGGCTAAGGAAACCGCCGCGGAGGACGCCTGCCGGATTGAGCATGTGATTAGCGCAGAGAGTTTTGAGGCTATCAAGCGGCATGTAGGGGCGGCGAACACCCCTCAGCCGAATTCGGCGGATTAACCCCCCTTCATTCTTCGGCATTATAAAAAAGACTTGCTCCGGGATCTCCATCCCAAAGCAAGTCTTTTGCTGTTTAAAAACTATATCGCTGCTCCGTTTTATACGCTCGATATGCGCCCTCCATCACAACCGTGAGCGCAACGGCCTCATCGATGCCCACCGTGACCGGCGCGCCCTTCGTCACAGCGTCCACCCACTGCCGCTGCGGGCTCTCCGGGGCATCCGGAAGTGTTTCAACCCGGATCCAATTGTGATCAGTCTTGGCGCTGGCATAGGATACGCCGTCCCGAACCAGCAGAGTTCCCTTTGTCCCGCAGATTTCCATAGTAAAAGGATTGTCCTGAGCCACAAACCCCGTCTCCGACACGCCGATGGCGCCATTTTCGTATTCCAAGACGCTGACCGCATTGTCCTCCACTGCGCGGCCGGTCACCTTCGTAAAGGCGGAGACAACGCTTTTCGGCTGACCCAAGATCCAATTCAGAAGATACATAGGATGGGCTCCCAAATCCATCATCGCACCGCCGCCGCACTGCTCCTCATCATAGAAATGGTCCGGGAGCCAATTGGCACTGCTTCCATTGTGAACATTTCGGATTCGAGCGTACGTAATCTGACCCAGTTCCCCGCTGGCCGCCATGGACTTGGCAAAGTTCAAATCCGCTCTGCACTTGTGCGGGAAGGAGATGACAAACTGCACGCCCGCCTCCCTAACCGCCTCCGCAATGGCTAGCGCCTCCTCGGTGGTGATCGCAAGAACCTTTTCTGTGAAAATGTGTTTTCCCGCGACGGCCGCTTGCAGCAGCATCTCGCCGTGCATCGATGTGGGAGCCGTCATGACAATGCCATCGATAGCCGGATCCTGAAGGATTGCCTGGTAATCCGCCACGAACGGACAGCCCAATTCCGCGGCCCACGCCTTCCCTGCCTTCTCGTCCTCATCCCAAACTGCGGTAATCTGGCATTCTGGCATGGCCGCAAAGTCATTGGCGTATCCTCTGGCATGGACATGCCAGGAGCTAATCATTGCGATATTCATGGAAGGCACCTCTATTCGTTAAAATATACAGGTTTCCCTGTCCGGGCCGACTCATAGATTGCTTCCAGAATCTGCGATACCACGCAGGCTTCCTCCGGCTTAACAACCGGGTCCGTGTCATTCTCAATCGCATCGATCCAGCGGCTGGCCTCCGTGATGGCCGGATTCTCCGCCACGCCGTCGTAGAATGCGACACCGCCAGCTTTCATATCCGGATGGATGTCAACCAACTTTCCGAATTCATCCTTATTGATGCTCACGCCGCCCTTAATCTGAGCGCCGGCCTTAGTCCCGCAGACGGCAAAGCTTCCTTCCGGCACCGGCTCGATGGTGTTGAGGCACCAGCTCGTCTTTAGGATGACCGTTGCGCCGTCCTCCATCACAATAAAACCAAATGCAGAATCTTCCACCGTATGTTGATTGACGTCCCAGCCGCCCCAGGGGTTGGCACAGTCCGGATTCGGCAGTTTCTTATACTTAGTTCCCACCACCATTTTCGGCTTGTAATTGTTCATCATCCACAGTGTCAAATCAAGGGAATGGGTCCCGATATCGATCAGAGGGCCTCCCCCTTGCTCCTCCTCATTGAGAAACACGCCCCAGTTAGGCGTACCGCGGCGGCGCACCGCGAAAGCCTCGGCGAAATAAATATCCCCGATATCGCCGCGATCGATGACCTTTTTCAGATACGTGCTCTCCGGCTTATGGCGGTGCTGGTAGCCGATGGTTAGCTTCTTGCCCGTCTCCTTGGCCGCCTCCACCATGCGCTTGGCATCGGCCGCCGTCTTAGCCATAGGCTTCTCACACATTACATGCTTGCCGGCGTGCAGCGCATCGATGCTAATCTGCGCGTGGGATTTGTTCGGCGTACAGACGTGGACCACATCAATGGTGGAATCCTGCAATAGCTCACGGTAATCCTCGTACACTTTAGCATCCGCCGTGCCATACTCTTTGGCGGCTTGCTCTGCTTTCTCCACAATAATATCGCAGAAGGCCACCATATCAACCCTGCCTATTGCCTTCAATGAAGGCATGTGTTTGCCATTGGCGATACCACCGCAGCCGATGATACCGACCCGCAATTTCTTATCCATTCTACCCATCGCTCCTTTTACAATAGTAAGTCTTCGCTGCCGAAGGCAAGTTCTTTACAAAGAGAGTATAGCATATTGCAGGCATCCGTGATATAATGAAGTTACAGAAAAATAACAATTATTTGTCCTGTCGTGGGAGGAGGGTATCGCGATGGAAACCGCCTATGAAGAGAAAAAAAGGCTTGTGGATGGCGTAAAATGCCTTTATGAATGCCATGATCAGTGCCAGGTGGGGATGGGGCCCATGTCAAGAGCACACTATCATGACTATATCGAAATTTTGTATGGCGATTGCGGCACTGTGCAGATTATTCTAGATGGCGAGAGCTATCGATTCTCCGAGGGCGACATGGTTTTGATCAATTCCCGGGAGATCCACTCCACAACCGCACTGTCCTCCGGCAAAAATAGCTACCTCGTCATTAAATTCGAGCCTGACGTGCTGTACACCACGACGCAAACCATCTTTGAAGCGAAATACCTCCTGCCTTTCACCAATGGCCACTCTACCCATCAGAAAGTCTTTCGGCGCGACGAGATCCAGCACACTTTCATCCCCCATGCACTCCGCGAAATCTTTCAGGAGTATTCTGACAAAAATTTTGGTTACGAGCTGGCCATCCGGTCCGCCATATGTAAAATCTTTCTTTGGATTTTGCGCAGCTGGAATCAGAAGGGCATGATGCCCACCCAGGACCGCGCTCTGGATGAGGAGGCTATGAACCGGCTCCGGACAGTCTTTACTTATGTGGAAACCCATTACCAGGAAGACATTACGGCCAAAGACATGGCTTCTCTCTGTGCCGTCAGCTATAGCTATTTCTCCCGCTTTTTCAAAAGGGCCATGCAGAAGACGTTCCGGGAGTATGTGAACGTCGTCCGCATATCTGAGGCCGAAAAACTGCTTCTTAATACAAACCTAAATATTACGGAGATTGCCCTGGAAGTGGGATTCTCTTCCTCCAGTTACTTCATAGAACAATTCAAACAGCTCAAATCCATATCGCCAAAACGCTTCCGGCAAAGGCTGCTCTCCACAAACTCCCAGGGCCTATAAAGCGGGGCATTGACTTTCACCGCCGGTATGGTATAATGTCCGCAAAGGGCAGAGCCAAACCACGGTTGTTTCTGGGATTTGGCCACCCATAAAATGGAGGGTATTGTATGAAAAATAAAATCAAAGTCGTGTCATTTAACATTCGGTCTGACGCTGCGCGGGACGGTCTAAATGACTTTCACCACCGCAAGGCCTATATACTGGATAAGCTGGCCGCAGAGCGGCCTGATATCATCGGATTCCAGGAGATCACCGCCACTATGCAAGATTGGCTGGGCCGCTATCTCCCTGAGTACAATTTCGTTGGCTGCGGCCGCAGCGCTACCTATGACA
This sequence comes from uncultured Eubacteriales bacterium, assembly GCA_959029275.1. Classification (GTDB taxonomy): domain Bacteria; phylum Bacillota; class Clostridia; order Lachnospirales; family Bianqueaceae; genus Bianquea. The sequence continues at coordinate 7,322 of CAUFVC010000085.1, forward strand.
ATGAATACAACAGCGTCGCCTACCGCCGGGATACCCTGGAACTCCACGGGCTGGACGTCTTCTGGCTGTCCCCCACCCCCACCGTCCCCGGCACCGTTTACGAGGAGCAGAGCGACTGCCCGCGCATCTGCGTGGCCACCCTTCTGAAGCACCGGCAGAGTTCTCAGCCCTTTCGCTTCTATAATACCCACCTTGATCATATCGGGCAGATCGCCCAGACCAAGGGATTAACCCAGATTTTGAATCGGATTTCGCAGGATCAGGCTGTCCACCGCCTCCCTGTCATTCTCACCGGGGATTTCAATTTTACCCCAGATCAACCGCAGAGCCATGTGATTGAGCAGTACCCAGAGCTTGCTCTCCAGGATCTGGCGGCCGCCATTCCAACCACATGCCACGACTATGGCCGCCGCACCGACGCCTTTAAAATTGACTATATCTACGTGGACGCAGAGACCGCCGGCACCGCGGAGCCAGCCGTCGCCTGGGATGAATGCCACGAAGGCGTCTATCTGACCGACCACTATCCCATCTGCGCGCAAGTCATGATCTAATCAGCCTTGCCTCCCACAGAGCAAGGCGCTGGTCCGGGATTTGAATGGTTATCGTGATCGTCAAAATGAGTTTTGTCATGCGACCTCTTTAAAAATTTGTGAATTTTGCGTCTGTAGAGTTGATTTTGCATTGCAAATATCGTATACTATATGTGCATTGAAACGCGAAAGGAGTTGATACTATGGCAAGCACAACAAATT
>CAUFVC010000086.1:0-8031 GCA_959029275.1 uncultured Eubacteriales bacterium
GCTTCGGGAGCGCAATTCCGCCGCCACTATCATGACCACGCCCTGGGAAGAACTCTCCGGCGTCCAGATCTTAGAGGCTATGGAGCACAGGAATACACTGGAAGAGGAATTGAAAGAGCTGGCGGAAGAGACGCATCATCACCACGAAGATGGAGAATGCTGCTGTCACCATGACCACGACCACCACTATGAGCACGATCATGACCATGACCATCATCATCACCACCATGAACATGACCATGAACATGATCACGACCATCACCATGCAGATGAAATCTTTACAAGCTGGGGGATGGAAACCGCTCATAAATTTACGGCGGATGAGATCGAGCAGGCGTTGACCGCCTTGGCTGACAGTGAGACCTACGGTGTAATTCTGCGGGCCAAGGGGATCGTAGCGGGCGCCGACGGCCGCTGGATTCATTTTGACTATGTTCCCGAGGAACACAACGTGCGGACCGGCTCCGCCATAGTCACCGGCCGGCTTTGCGTCATTGGATCTCATATTAAGGAAGACGCGCTGAAGAAGCTTTTTGTATACGATAGTCAAAATGTATAACTTTTGACGGGGAGGGACAAGCAATGGAAGATATGCCGGTTTACCTGTTTACAGGATTTTTGGAGGCGGGTAAGACAAAGTTCATCCAGGGAACGCTGTCGGACCCTCGATTCAATGAGGGAGAGCGGACTCTTTTGCTTCTCTGCGAGGAGGGGGAAGAGGAATACGATGTAACACTTCCGCATATGAAAAATATTTGGATCGAACCTATCGAGAACGAGTCCGATCTGACGCCCAAGGTGTTGGAGTATCTGGCGGATAAACACAAAGCAACCCGCGTCCTGGTGGAGTACAATGGCATGTGGCAGCTCAGTTCCCTATTCAATTCCATGCCCGATTCCTGGACTGTCTACCAGAGATTCATGTTTGCCGATGCGGGTACTTTCTTGGGATATAACTCCAATCTTCGAAGCCTAGTGGTGGACAAGCTGGCCAACTGCGATATCGTGATCTTCAATCGATTTACCGGCGATATGGATCCAATGGATTTTCATAAGATTGTCCGCGGCATAAGCCGCCGTGCTAACATCGCATATGAATATGAAAATGGCGAAGTCAAGAATGACGACATTGAAGATCCGCTGCCCTTTGATCTAAACGCGCCGGTCATTCAGATCGAGGATGAGGATTACGCTCTGTGGTTCCGGGATGTGACAGAGGAGCCGAAGAAGTATAACGGCAAGATTGTGGAATATAAAGGGATCGCGGCACTTAGCCGGCGATTGCCGCCAGGCGCTTTCGCATTTGGCCGCCACGTGATGACCTGCTGCGAAGCTGATATTCAGTTCGCCAGCTTTTTGGCCCAGTGCGAAAAGGGCCAGATGCCGGAAAATGCCGTCTGGTATACTATGCGCCTGCGCATCGACATCAAGTTCCACAAGCTCTACGGCCGCAAGGGGCCCATCCTTACGGTCTTGTCCATGGAGAAGACCCAAGCGCCGGCCCAGGAAGTGGCCACATTCTATTGAGATTACAAATCCTTACTTCGCAAGGGAGGAGGCATGGCTTGCGCCGCGCCTCCTCCCTTTATTGAAAACTGCTTACGGTTTGCGCTTTTCCCGGATATCCTCCAAAATCATATTGACACACGCATCCAGCTCCATGGACCCCAATTCTCCCTGCCCACGGCTGCGCACGGAAACGGTACCGTCCTCCGCCTCCTTCTGTCCCAGAATCACCATATAGGGAATTTTATTCAGGCGCGCATCCCGGATCTTATACCCAATCTTCTCCGCCCGATCGTCCAATTCAGCCCGGATTCCCGCTTTCTTCAAGGCCGCCAGCACCTCGTCGGCCCGGTCCATAACCTTCTCCGATATGGGCAGCACCTTGGCCTGTACCGGAGCCAGCCATGTCGGGAAAGCGCCGGCATATTTTTCAATCAGCAGTGCGATTGTCCTCTCATAGCAGCCGATGGACGTGCGATGAATGATATACGGATACTTCTTCTGTCCGTCTTTGTCGATATACTCCATGCCAAACCGCTCCGCCAGCTGAAAATCAATCTGTATGGTAATGAGCGTATCCTCCTTGCCGTGGACGTTGCGGATCTGAATATCCAACTTCGGTCCATAGAAGGCCGCCTCTCCCTCCGCCTCCGTATAGACGAGCGAAAGGGAATCCAGAATCTCCTTCATCTTTCCCTGAACCGCTTCCCATTCGTCCGCCGAACCAATGTATTTCTCTTTATTGTCGGGGTCCCACTTGGAGAACCGGTAGGACACATCCTCGTCCAGCCCGAGAGTTTTCAGCATATAATTTGCCAGATCCAGGCAGCCCGCAAATTCATCCTGCAATTGCTCCGGCGTACACATGAGGTGCCCTTCGGATATAGTGAACTGGCGAACTCGAATCAGGCCGTGCATCTCGCCGGACGCCTCATTTCGAAACAGAGTCGAAGTCTCCGCAAGCCGCATGGGCAAATCCCGGTAGCTGCGCATTTCGTTGAGATAGGCTTGGAATTGGAACGGACACGTCATCGGACGCAGAGCGAACACCTCTTTATCCTTCTCCTCATCGCCCAGAATAAACATGCCATCCTGATAGTGATCCCAATGGCCCGATATCTTGTAAAGATCGCTTTTCGCCATGTACGGGGTTTTTGTCAACAGGTACCCTCTTCTCTCCTCCTCATCCTCAACAAACCGCGATAAGGTCTGAAAGATTTTGGCTCCCTTGGGCAACAATATAGGAAGCCCCTGTCCCACATAATCCACAGTGGTAAAAATGCCAAGCTCCCGGCCCAACTTATTGTGGTCTCGCTTTTTCGCTTCCTCCACCTGCTCCAGATAGGCCTCCAGATCCGATGTCTTTGTAAAGGCGGTCCCATAAATTCTGGAGAGCATCTTATTCTTCTCGCTGCCGCGCCAATACGCTCCCGCCACCGCCGTCAGTTTAAACGCCTTCACAGGCTTGGTATTCATCAGATGGGGACCTGCGCAGAGGTCAACGAAATCCCCCTGCCTATAGAATGACAAATGTGCATCCTCCGGCAAATCCTCAATAAGCTCCACCTTATAGGGCTCGTCCCTCTCCCGCATGAGCGCCAAAGCCTCCTCGCGGGGCAGCTCAAACCGCTCCAGCGCCAAGCCCTCCTTGACGATCTTCTTCATTTCCTTTTCAATGGCGTCCAACTCTTCCTGCGTAAAGGCCTGTTCCCTGTCGAAATCGTAGTAGAACCCATTTTCAATCGCCGGGCCGATGGCCAATTTCGTCTGCGGATACAGCCGCTTGACCGCCTGGGCTAATATATGGGACGCCGTATGGCGGAAGGCTTTTTTCCCTTCCTCATCCTGAAATGTCAGAATCTCCACCTGCGCGTCCTCCGAGACGGCCGTGCGCAAATCTACAACCTGTCCATTGACGAGACCAGCGCAGGCATTCCGCTCCAGTCCCTCACTGATAGCTCTGGCGATCTCAATGACGGTAGCGGGTGTACCCAGCTCCATGACAACGCCATCTTTTAATGTGATCTTCATTCCAACCTCCATTCTGCTGCTCCTGCGGCAGCGTAATTATATCATAAAGGGATAGGCTGTCAAGGCGAAACGCCAAGATCGTGCAAAATCCCTTCCTTCGCCTGCAATGCCAGCGCTGCAAACTGTCGAATCTGCTCATCGCGCATCCGCATGGACGGCGCCGATATGCTATAGGCCGCCGGCGGCCCTCCGAGCATTTGGGGCAGAGCCACTGCCACGCACCGAACACCCGGCTCATTCTCCTCGTCATCCACAGCGTAGCCCCTCTGGCGGACAAGCTCCAACTGCTCTTGCAGCGCCGCTAGATCTGTAATCGTGCTGGGGGTTAAAGAGCGAATGTCGCTGGCGTCCCAGATTTGCCTTACCTCTTCCTGGGAACACCCGGCCAACACCGCCTTTCCCACACCCGTGCAGTACATGGGAATCCGCAGGCCCACAGAGGAAGACATGCGAATGCTGTTCACATTGGCATCCACCTTATACACATAAATCATATCCACCCCATCCCGGATGACAAGGTGTACAGCCTCGCCACACGTTGCGCTGAGCCGATCCAGGTGCGGCTTAGCGGCGGACACAATATCCAAGCTATTGACAGCCCTACCTGCGACTTCAAAAAGCTTAAGGCTGAGGCGGTAGCGTCCGGTAAAGGAATCCTGCGTGACATACCCCATGGCGGCCAGACAGGTCAACAGGCGATGCACCGTACTTTTATGCAGTCCCACCCTGCCGCTCAGATCCCCGAGGGCCACCCCGCCGGACACACGGCCTAACTCCTCTATGATCATAAAAGTCCGCTCCACTGACTGAACGACAGCAGGGTTTTCTTTCTTATCCATGCGCGTCCTTCCTTTCTCGGTATTCCACTAATAGTATACCACATTATGAAACGCTGTCAAGCCGATGGCGTCTCCCATTCTTCCCAAGGAAAATCTAAAAATCTCTTGACTTTGCTATAAAAAACTATATAATAAAAGAAGATCGTTCTTTATGATGAAACCTCGTTTCATATCGTGAAACAAACAAAAGGAGGATGCCATCTCATGCATGAAATTTTAGAAAAGATATCGGCCATTGGCATAGTTCCCGTCATTAAAATCGACGACCCGGAGACGGCTGTCCCTCTGGCCAAGGCTTTGTGCGAGGGGGGCCTTCCCTGCGCAGAGATTACCTTCCGGACAGCCCAGGCGGAGGAATCCATTCGCAGAATTGCGCAGGCCGTCCCGGACATGCTGGTGGGCGCGGGAACCGTTCTGACGACGGATCAGGTTGACCGCGCAGTCTCCGCCGGGGCGAAGTTTATCGTCAGTCCTGGCCTGAACCCCAGAATCGTGCAGTACTGTCTCGATAAGAACGTCCCCATCACACCGGGCACCGCCACCCCCTCTGATATTGAGCGGGCCCTGGAGCTGGGTCTGGACGTGGTTAAGTTCTTTCCCGCTGAGGTCAATGGCGGAATCAAGGCCATCAAAGCCATGGCAGCGCCATACACCCAAGTCAAATTTATGCCCACCGGGGGCGTTAACGCAAAGAACTTAAACGAGTATCTATCCTTCGATAAGATCATTGCGTGCGGCGGATCTTGGATGGTTCCCCCAGAACTTTTGTCCGCCGGCGATTATGATGGCATACGGGAGTTGACTCGCACAGCTGTCAAGACCATGCTGGGGTTTGAGCTGGCCCATGTGGGCATTAATGCGGGGAATGAGGAGGAAGCCGCCTCCATTGCGAAGCTCTTCTCCACTGTATTCGGATTTGAGTATAAGCCTGGCAACAGTTCTATCTTTACCGGATCGTATGTCGAGGTCATGAAGACCCCCTATCTCGGTGAGAAAGGGCATATCGCCATCAGCACCAATTATATTGCCAGAGCCGTTGCCTATCTGCGCTCTCAGGGCGTAGCGTTCAATGAGACATCCGCAAAATACGATGCCAAGGGCCGCTTGGTGGCCATCTATCTGCGGGAGGAGTTCGGCGGTTTTGCCGTACATCTGGTTCAAAAGAAATAACCGCCCATCAGCTGGAATGGTGTGCAGCGTCCCCTGCGGCGCACCGGTCCATTATCGCTATATAAACCCAATGAAAAAGAGATGCAACCCTATTGTAGACAGCATCTCTTTTTCATTTTTATTGACTTTTTTTCGCCTCTGTGATATCATAACAACTGTATTATGACACCTAACACACTTGATACAGTTTCACAGAAAGGAGTCCCATGTTCGCCATTGACTCACAGTCCCGCTGCCCCGTCTACGAGCAGCTGGTTGCCCAATTTGAAAAGTTTATCCTCACCGGCATATTGTCGCCGGGAGATCAGATACCATCCGTCCGCAGTTTATCCATGGATCTTTCCGTCAATCCCAACACAATCCAAAAGGCATACACGGAATTGGACCACCGCGGCATCATCTATTCCTCCCCGGGGCGCGGCTGCTTTATTTCCCCGGCCGCCAAGGAACGGATGGCGGAATACAAGCTAGGAGATCTCGAGAAGGTGCGGAATCTTGCATACGATATGCGATTGGCCGGTATTGACAAACGGCTTGTCCTCAACGCGATCGAACAGGCATATGGGGAAGAAGGTGGCCAGCGGTGATTAAAGCAACCCACCTTACCAAGCGTTTTGGCGAGTTTACGGCCATACATAATCTAGACTGCGCCATCCCCCACGGCTGCATCTACGGCTTAGTCGGCTCCAACGGCGCTGGCAAATCCACCTTTCTGCGCCTCGCCGCCGGTGTCTATCAGGCCGACGAGGGAACCCTAACCCTGAGCGGCCAGCCTGTGTTTGAAAATCCCTCGGTCAAAAGCCTCATCGCGTTTATCCCTGACGATGTATACTTTCTGACCAACTCGAATCTAGACCGAATGGCCGCCTTCTATTCTGCGACCCAGCCAAATTTTGATTACAACCGCTATCGGGAACTGACCGAACTGTTCCGCCTCAATCGTAAAAAGGCCATCAGCACACTGTCGAAGGGTATGCGCCGCCAGGCGGCCATGATCCTCGCACTGGCCAGCCGCCCGGAATATATCTTTATGGATGAGACCTTTGACGGCCTCGACCCTGTTATGCGAGGCCTGATCAAGTCCCTGCTGTGCAGCGACGTGTCGGAGCGAAAATCTACCGCGATCATCACCTCCCACTCACTCCGCGAACTGGAGGACACCTGCGATCAGCTGGCCATGCTCCACAAGGGCGGCATTATCCTGCAGAACGAAGTGGAAAATCTGAAGACTAGTCTCTATAAAGTCCAGATTGCTTTCGCCTACGAGTACAGCGAAGCGCTGTTCGCCCCCTTCAACGTCCTGCACTGCTCCAAATCGGGGTCCGTCTCCAACCTAATCCTCCGGGGGGATGAGGATCGAACCCGCGAAAGGCTGCGGGCCCTCTCCCCGATTTTGATGGAATTTCTCCCCCTAACGCTGGAAGAGGTCTTCACCTACGAGATGGAAACCCTCGGCTATTCCTTCCACGACGTTGACCTGCAAGGAGGCCCCCATGTCTAAAACTTCATTTGATTATAAACTCTTTAGAGAAAGCTTGCGGCAGTTGCGGCCTATCGGTCTGGCCGGGACGGTGGTACTCTGCGTTGCCTCCGTCGCAATGCCCATCGGGACGCTGCTCAATTCCACCGCCTCGGACAAAATCCTGGTGGATATGTCAGCCAACAATCCTCTGTTGAGCATTATTTTTCTTCTCCTCGTCCCCATCATGGTATTGTACTTATTTAACTTCTTAAATAAGCGGGATGCCAGCGATTACTATTTTTCACTGGCCAACACGCGGACTAGCCTGCTGCTCAGTATGTACGCCGCCATCGTCGTATGGATTTTGATCTTTACCCTCTCTTCCATTGCGGTCTCCTGGTGCATGATGAGGATTCTGTCGGAGTACATGATCACAAGCTATGTCAGCTATCTGGTGGCCTTGCTCAACGTATTCGGCACATCCCTCTACATCGCCAGCGCTTTTCTCATGGCCATGATGCTCACCGGCACCACCTTTACCAATTTGATTCTCGCAGTGCTCATCATTCTACTGCCGCGGCTCTTCTTTCTTGTATTCTCGTCTAGCCTGCGGTCGATTCTGCCAGTTCTGCCCTCCGACGGCTATATCAATTTCCTGGATGTGCGGTACAATCTGGCAGTCAACTATCTCATGTTCAACTTTTTTCATACCCGCGCCAACGACCTCTTTACCTTCTGGCCCGGCGGACTCTATATGCTGGGATTGGGGATACTGTACCTGTTGGGCTGCGTACCCTTGTTCAAGCGCCGCAAATCCGAGCTCGCACAACAGCCGGCGCCGAACCGCAAGCTTCAGGCCGTATATCGAATCTGCGTTTCCATGGTGGTCTGCCTGTACCCCTGCCGGATTCTCCTGCAAAGCGTGCAGGACTTCTCCCGGATTCAATCCTCCACCGTCTTCCTTTTGGCGGCCTGTTATTTCGTCGCGCTCTTTGTCTACTTTCTGTATGACCTGATCACGAC